>JBAVOD010000521.1:0-2141 GCA_049691735.1 Bacteroidales bacterium | reverse complement strand
GCTTTTTCCCTGCAAGTGCGTTTAGCTTCCTTCTTATCAGAGGGATCTGGTAAAGCTTCCTTAACAGCAGATTATCAGTAAATTGCGGACGGATCTTATTGAAATAGATCTTTTCCATTATCAGCGGAACCGAAAGCATCAACGTAGGCTTCACTTCCTCAAGTGCAGGAAGCAAAACTGACGGAGTTGGTGGTTTCCTGAGATAGTAAACGCACGAGCCTGCCGAAACAGGCAGGAGAAGTCCAAGGGTGTTTTCGTAGGTATGCGAAAGCGGAAGTACCGACAGAAACCGGTCTTTTTCAGTAATATGCTGTATCGTATGACCTTTGAGTGCATTTGAAGAGATGTTCCTGTGAGTAAGCATAACCCCCTTCGAACGTCCGGTGGTACCCGAAGTATAAATAATCGATGCAAGATCTTCTTCCTCTACTTCGTAACCTCTGAGCGGTTCCGCTTCAGGATTGAATGTCAGGTGATCACCGTTCCTGCCGGAGATGGTATAGTCTTCGATGATTACGATACTTTTAAGATCTTCAGACTGTTGACCTTCAAGTTTGGGAAGAAGCCCGCCCGAAATAAAGATAGCCCTGGCACCGGAATGGCTTAGAACATTGGCCACCTCAGTAGGTGAAAAGTCAGGCAGGATTGGTACTGCAACCGCACCCATGAATGTTACTGCAAAAAAAGCAGGGCCCCAGTTCGGGGAATTAAGAGCAAGAATCGCCACCCTGTCGCCCGGCACAATGCCCAGCTTTTCAAGCAGTGCGGTAAGTGCCCTGATCTCCTTTGCAACTTCATTGTAAGTTTTTGGTCTTTCACCTGCAAATGCGAAGGCACTGCAATCGCCGTGTTTCGTGACGGTTTCGTTGAATATTGACTGAAATGTAAGTTTCATTTTGATAACTGTTAATACCTGCGGCTTTTACAGAGCTACAAAGATCGGAAATTTTATCCTTAATTTAAAGTCAGTGTGTTAAATATCTCATAGCATCCGTAACCTCAATTGCTGAAAGCCAAACTTTTTTATCAGAAGTTGGTTAAATTTGTATTTAATTTTAATTGAATCAAATGGCAGCAACCATAAGAGTGACCAAAGAATTCTCTTTTGAAATGGCCCATGCCCTGCGCAATTATGACGGACCATGCAGGAACGTTCACGGACATTCGTACAAGCTGTTCGTAACGCTGTCGGGAACACCGGTGGATGATCCCGAAAATCCCAGGAACGGGATGGTGATGGACTTTACGGATCTCAAAAAGATAGTAAGGGATGAGATTGTAAACGTTTTCGATCATTCAGTTACTGTTTCCGACAGTTATGATAAAAAAAGCCTTGAAACCTTTAAATCAATGTTCGGGAACACGATAATAGTCGGGTATCAGCCGACATGCGAAAACCTTGTTGCAGATTTTGCCGGGCGGATAAAAAAGCTTCTTCCCGGCCATGTAAGGCTCTACAGCGTGAAGCTTTATGAGACTGCAACTTCATACGCCGAATGGTATGCTCCCGACAATCAATAACCCTCACATGGCCGAAGATAAAACCAAAAGACTGTTCCTGCTCGATGCTTACGCGTTGATTTTCAGATCATATTATGCCTTTATAAGAAATCCCAGGGTCACTTCAAAGGGGATGAATACATCGGCGATCTTCGGGTTCCTGCTTACCCTCAGGGAAGTACTGCAAAAACAAAAGCCGTCGCACATCGCAGTGGTCTTTGACACTTCCGGCCCAACTTTCAGGCATGAATTGTACAAGGATTACAAGGGAACGCGCGATGAAACACCTGAAGATATCAGGATTGCTGTACCGTATATCCAGCGCCTGCTTGAGGCTTATAAGATTCCGGTAATAACCTGCCCGGGATTTGAGGCAGACGATATTATCGGAACACTTGCAAAGAAGGCCTCCGGAAAGGGCTTTACAACATACATGATGACGCCCGACAAAGACTTTGCACAACTGGTGAGCGACAGGATCTTCATGTATAAGCCGGCAAAGAGCGGCAGTGACCCGGTCAGATGGGGTGTGGATGAGGTCAGAAAAGAATTTTCTGTGAAAGAACCTGAGCAGGTGATCGACATACTTGCACTGATGGGCGATACCGCCGACAATATTCCCGGCGCACCGGGTGTTGGCC
>JBAVOD010000520.1:0-2526 GCA_049691735.1 Bacteroidales bacterium | reverse complement strand
CGCTGACACTCGGTATAAAAAATTGCCGGGACAGTAGGTTATTCAAGGGTTGTAGCCCGCTTTAACTTTTGGGTTTTGTAACGATTGTTATAATGTTGATAAGGGAAAAAGAAGGCGCCATTCAATTTTACTCACCGAGACTCTTCCATCGCGCGATGGAAAAACATGTGCTAACAGCAAAGGCTAATTTAAGATATCCAGACAAATTTGATATCCAATTAAAACAAGACACCAGCATTGTTCAATGATCATTTTTTGATAGATTTGTAAAAACATTCTAAATGGACCAATCAGAGATTAAAAATGTAATTTTGAGTCACTTAAAAGGTTTTAATCCGATTAAGGTTGGTATCTTCGGATCTTTTGCCAGAGGAGATAATAAAAAAGGTAGTGATCTCGATATCTTAGTTGAGTTCAAAGAGGCTCCTTCTTTATTGACACTTATTAAATTAGAGAATGATCTTTCCGAAATTCTTGGTGTTAAGGTTGACCTTGTGACAACTGGCGCCTTGAAAAATAAGAGAATAAAAAAGAGCATTAAGAAAGACCTCATTAGCATATTGTAATGATTAAGGATGATCTCGCTTACATAGAGCATATTATTGATTGTATCAGAAAAATCATTGAGTTTAGTAACGGACTGTCTTTGAAAGAATTTAATACCAAAATACCCGGAGAACGGCTCCCGGGAATAAAATCAACAAGAAAGAGCTGCCCTTTTAAGAATAACCTGAAAAATTTTAATTTCGCATAAACCCTGGTATAGCTTGAAAGGATTCTGCACCGCACTTCTTACTTGCCATACCGGCTGGCCGTTATGAGACCTGAAGGTAAAGGAGAATTTGATTTATATTGTGTCAAAATCAATGATACCCGGACTCGCGCAACACCTTGACTAATTTCTGGCTCCGAAACAAATTGTATCGTCCCGCCTGAGGCGGGGCCAATGTCCGTTTATCAAATTTCTGTACCCAAGAGACAACTTGACAGCTAACTTATTACTACCTTTGATAGTGTCAAATGATACTATCATACAATACTCAAGATGAAACCTCCATATAAGATTACTACCAGGATTCTTGAATTAATCGCTTCAATCTCTGAGAAAATTGGAGAGGTAAACGCCGCCTATTTATTCAAACCTCCAACGGAATTAAGAAAGAAGAACAGAATCAAGACAATTCATTCATCTCTTGAAATAGAAGGTAATTCCCTTTCCCTTGATCAAGTTACAGCAATCATTGACAACAAGAGGATAATTGCACCGGAGAAAGATATTGCAGAGGTAAAAAACGCTATAAAAGCCTATGAAAACCTTAGGAGTTATAATTTCACAAGTTTGACTTCATTCTGCAGCGCTCATGAAACATTAATGCATGGACTTATTGAAAACCCAGGTAAAATCAGAACTAAATCAGTAGGAATTATTAAAGGAGCAACTATTACGCATATTGCTCCTCCTGGTGATATCGTAAAGTCTCTGGTTAAGGACTTATTTGAGTATCTTAAAAAAGAAAAAGATCTAATTCTCATTAAAAGTTGTGTATTTCATTACGAGATTGAATTCATTCACCCGTTTATGGATGGAAATGGCAGAATGGGACGGCTTTGGCAAACAGTAATATTAAGACAATACTCTCCTGTATTTGAGTTCCTTCCAATTGAGTCATTAATAAAAGCAAGACGGTCTGAGTATTACAGAATACTTGGAGAATCTGATAATGAGGGTGACTCCACTGGATTTATTGAGTTCATGCTACAAATTATTAATGAATCTCTTGAAGAACTTCTGACAAATCAGAATGTAAATCTAACATCACAAGACAGGATTTCAATATTCAAAGACAAAATTAAGAAATCATCTTTTAACCGTCAGGACTATATGAGACAGTTCAAAGATATTTCAGCTTCAACAGCCAGCCGGGACCTAAAATTAGCAGTGGATGATGATATTTTGGAAAAATCCGGTGACAAGAGAACAACTCTATATAAATTTAAAAAATAAAATCTAAGGCTAATACATAGGACTCTATACGGTGCTCAGCATCCGGTATTGGACCCCGGTTGAACTAAATCCCTGCCGGAATGATATTATTGGTATTCAATTGGGTTTTGTAGCGATTGTTATAATGTTGATAAGGGAAAAAGCTTATTTAAGTTTATCTCAATATACTTAAATAACAGATTTTCTTATTTAACTTGTTTTGCTTTATCTTAAATATCAGCTATCTCTGTTTAAAATTTTAAATTGCTAAAGGTAAGTTGCATTGTCATGCTTTTTGCATGACTTTGACTCACTTAACGGCGCTCGCTCCCGCTCCAAGGCAAAAAGTGTGAGTGCGAGTGCGAGAGCGAGACAGTGTGAGTGTGAGTGCGAGAGCGAGACAAAAAAGAGTGAGACCGCTCGCTCCCGCTCCCGCTCTCACTCTTTTTTGCTGACCCACCTGGGCTCGAACCAGGACTCTGCGGAACCAAAATCCGACGTGTTGCCAATTACACCATGGGTCAATGTAAACAATCTGATGC
>JBAVOD010000519.1:0-3383 GCA_049691735.1 Bacteroidales bacterium | reverse complement strand
CTCCGCTGAAGCTTCGGCGACACGCGGACGGCAGACCAAGGCAGGGGGCAAGGGTTCATCTATGTAGGAAACTACGTAGCTTACTACATAGATTTTACCTACAACCCCTTAAGTTGACGCGTATGCCCTAAAGGGGCTATGCTACAGTATCACAGAAATATATGTGCATTTTAATTATTGTATCTTAATTCTTCGCGAAAATCTGCGTTATACTCAGCGGAAATCTGCGAGAACTTTTTTTCGGAAATCTGCGAGAACTTTTTAAGGGAAATGTTAAGCCTTCATTGTTCAGCTTTTGGCAGAGCAAAGTCCACCGTTACCGAATACCATACATCCACAGGCTTCCCTCCCTGCATACCCGGTTTGAAGCCCTTCAGAAGACTGACCACCCTGATGGCTTCCGCATCAAGGGCCGGATCGACTCCCTTCAGAACTGAAATACCTTCAGCGTTCCCATGTGTAGTCACTATGAACCTGATTATAACTTTTCCTTTGACCCCTTTAGCTTTTGCTTCTTCAGGATATCTGGTATTTTCCTGAATAAATTTAAGAAGCGCTTTTTCCCCGCCCGGGTAAGATGGCATCTCTTCCACAACCACATATGGCGTTTCCATCCTGACAGTCATCTCATTGCTAAAATCTGGCCTGATTGTCAAAGATGAACAACCGGTGCGACTGAACATTAAAGAGTCTTCGGGGGGAATATTTAATTCAAAGCGACCATTAGCATCGGTCATTGCCTGGATGGAAGTATTTAATACAACAATTGTGACACCCCCGATAGGCTTGCCATTATCTCCTAAAACTACTCCTGTGACTTCTTTCAGCTCCTGCGTTTCGGAAGGCGGCTGATTATAAATGTATTCCGGTTCTGCAAATGCGTATAGGACGATCGCAAAAAGCGGAAGCACAAAAAGCATTTTTAGCTTTCTGTACGGAGAGGAAACTATTTTTTTCATCATTTCAAAGCGTTTTTTGTTAAGTGAAAAATTAAACGTATCGGTCAGGCTGAAAACCGTTGAGCCGAAAAGCTGGTTCACAAGCACAGCTTTGTAAACCGCCGGATCGGATGTACGCTGCAGCGCCACCTCATCAGCGATATACTCGTGGTTTTGCCTGACAAAACCGGTATAGATCCAGACAAAGGGATTTGCCCACTGGATAAGCCTGAGCAGCTCAACAAGAAGCAGATCAACCCAGTGCTTCTGGCTGACATGAACCTCCTCGTGGCTCATTATGATCTTCAGTTCTGTCTCGCTGACTGAAGGATTGATAAAGACATACCTGAAGAATGAAAATGAACCGGAGAACTCAGGAGCCCTTATAAGCTTTAACTGATCAGTATTGGCTCTGGTCCTGGTTATTGCGGCCGTAAGATGAACTATATGATTTATAAATCTGAATGTGAAGAAAGCCAGGCCTGTAAGATAAAGGAACAGCAGGAAATACCAGAAATCAAATGCCTGGCCTGCTGCTGCGGGAGAAATTCCGGCCGGTACAGCCTGATCAATGCTTCCCTGAGCAACCTGTGGTACCGGGACCTCCACATTGTAACGGATCGTAACAAGCGGAAGCAATACTGATGCAAGCATCCCGGCGACGAGGTAATATCGTTTCAGGCGAAAGAATCTTTCGTTCTGCAGGAACAGGAAATAGACAACTGCAAAACCGGTCAGCCAAATGGCCGACTTCAGCATGTACAGGCCAAAGGCTTCCATTATTTCTTTCTTTTACTTTTTTTCAGTTCTTTTTTTGTATCCTCGAGGATCGTTTCAAGATCCCTGACAGAGAGGTCCTTCTCCTTTGCAAAGAATGAAGCAAGGGCAGGAAATGAGCTGTTGAAGTAACCGTCGAGCAGACTGAAAAGCTGGCTCTTCGAATACTCTTCTTTGGATACAAGAGGGTAATAGATATGGATGTTCCCGTAGGCTTTATGCCCTACGAATCCTTTTTTCTCAAGTATCCTTACAACAGTTGAGACGGTATTCCTTGCAGGTTTAGGATCGTCGAACCTGTTACGGATGTCCTTTACTATTGCTGATTTCATTTCCCACAGATACTGCATGATCTGTTCTTCGGCTTTTGTTAAATGCATATTTTTACAGTTTATAGGCGTTGTTATGTTAATCAAGCGGTCAGCTCTCAGCGGACTGCTTCTTTTAATCCTTAAGGACAAATATACGACTATTTTTTTAGTCATCCAAATTTTTTTAAAGAAAAATGACTATTTTTTTCGGCAGCAAATATAAAAGTGATCGGAAATCTGCGAGAAATTCTTCAGGAAAGACCGAACACCGGTTTGGGGCCTGATACAATGAAACTTTTCTCCGGATGTGATACGTTGGGCCTCAAAAGTTTTTTCATTACCTTGCATTGAAAACAAAAACTTATGCCATGAAAAAGAATATTATCACCCTGTTGGCACTGGTTGCCATAATATTCATCTCATCACCTTCAAATGCCCAGAAAGCCAATGAGCTTACCGCAAAGGAGAAAAAATCCGGCTGGACAGCCCTGTTCAACGGCAGGGATTTTACCGGCTGGAGACAATGTAACGGTACTTCAATGCCATCAAACTGGATCATCGAGGACGGGGCGATGAAGGTATTCACGGCTCCCGGGAAGAAACCAGGCGAGGGTTCAAACGGCGACCTGGTGTACGGGGTTAAGAAATTCAGGAATTTCGAGCTTTCGGTCGACTGGAAAACAAGCAAGATGGGGAACTCAGGCATCTTTTTCAACGTCCGTGAAGTTCCCGGGCAGCCGATTTATTACGCAGCACCTGAAATTCAGATCCTCGATAACGCAGAAGCTACCGACAACAAGCTTGCCAGCCACCTTGCAGGATCATTGTACGATATCCTGCCAGCCGATCCGAATACAGTAAAACCTGTAGGAGAATGGAACACAATCGTTATCAAGGTGAAAAACGGCAAAGTCACCCATACCCAGAATGGCGTGAAAGTTGTAGAATATACCCTGTGGACCCCCGAGTGGGATGCAATGGTGGCAAAAAGCAAGTTCCAGACATTCCCGGGATTTACCGAAGGGATCTCAAAGGAGGGATTTATAGGCCTGCAGGATCATGGCTACGACATCTGGTTCAGGAATATAAAATTGCGCGAATTGCAAAGGAGAAAATAGCGGATTTTGGCCCGCCACGGGCTTATTCTATCAACTAAGCCAGGTATTTAACAAAGCAGCCAATAATTTTGTTATCTTTGCGGAACCTTTTTAAAAAAGGTTTGTGCAAAACTAACCGGAAATTCAAAGCTTACTTTTCGGTATTTTAAGTACATCTGTTTCAACTATCGGAATGCCGGCTTTATGAGGAGATTATTCCCGATATTGCTCATCATGGTAATCCCATATCTCCTGGGCGC
>JBAVOD010000518.1:0-3351 GCA_049691735.1 Bacteroidales bacterium | reverse complement strand
GCCCATCACCGCCAGCCCTATCAGTCCGATATCTGATAATGTGTTCATGGATAATATGGTATTATGTTATTATGGTATCAAGGTATTATGGTATAATTCTATTATGTTATAATGTTATGCCGGTAATATTGTATCCGGGGCTGACAGCAATTACCTTTCCGCAGCCGATGATCCCGCCGTTAATCATTTTAATTTGTCCTTTGATGCCCAGAGCCCGGTGGACGGATTTGAAATGTAATAAAATTCTTCGACGTCAGGCAGTTTGTTGAAGCCATCCTTAAGCTTTGACGGATTGAATTTTTTAAGCATCTCTTCCAGTCCGGCATATTTAAAATTAACCGACTCAATTTCAGCTTTTGTCAGGCTTCCCGGACAAAGTGTAATTGAAAAACGCCCCTCCGAACTACCATGGATCAGGTGTGCTGCAGCACTCAGATTATTCCTGAGACCGGCATCCTGGTCAAGTGCCTTCAAAGTTGCCGGAGTGCCAATGTATCCGTACTTCCTTACAAGCCTGTCTATCTCTACATCCTCCCCGAATACCTTTAGCCCCGGAGCCAGGATTAAGAGCTCACCGTTATCCGCCATTGCCATCCTGGTTCTGTAAATGCTTTTATTTCCCAGCCAGCAGCTCTTGTATTCCGCGGGATCCAGATATACAACAACTTTCTTAAGTGGTTTGTCAACCACTGTAAAATTTACTTTGACCGACAGTCCGGCCGCAAGCCTGAAGACTTCCTCATCGTCGCCTATGTAAAGCCCCCTTATGACAAGCTTTCCTGTGTCATCGCTGCCAATTACTGTCTGAATATAGACTAGGGGAAGGTTCGGAATAAAATGCTCCGAAGCGTAATTCAGGAGCCTCCTCACGGGAGTATCGACTTTCCCCATCATGCGTTCCATGCCATACACAGCCCCGAGAAAATGACTTTTATTGATCCCTTCAGGTCCTCCTGTACCAATAAATATATTTTTATTGTAATTGGCCATTCCTGCCACTTCATGTGGCACAACCTGTCCGACTGAAAGTATCAGGTCGTGTCCTCCACTATAAACCAGCCTGTTAAGCTGGGCCGGCCAGGAATATTGAAGCTTTCCTTCCGAAAGTTCTGAAACATAATCAGAACCGACGGTACCAGCCGTTACTATATCCTTTCGCCAGTCATGTACCCTGAACAATCCAGGGGAAATACCTTTATACATTTCTGCGATTTCACCTGCCGTCATCGGAGTATGAGTTCCAAGCGCCGGTAATACATCCGTCAGGCTTCCCCTGTAATAGTTGGAGATCAAGGTTGTGATGTCACCCGCCCTGGAATGAAATCTCGTGAAATCGGGAGGAATGACAAGTACCTTCTTGCGCGATCCCAGCTTTTCCAGTGCAGAATAAACGCCGGATTCCAGGTCATTTGGACCAATTATTTCATTTTCTGAACCTGATGAGTAATAAATCATGTTATAGTCTTAAACCCCGCTGTATGCACTGAAGCCCCCGTCTACCGGTATTACCACCCCTGTTACGAATTGAGACAGATCCGAGACCAGGTATAAAACCGTCCCGGTCAGCTCATCAGGCGTTCCGAATCTTTCCATGGGCGTGCTGTTAATGATTTTCCTTGCCCTTGGTGTCTGTTCTCCGGTTTTCTCGTCAATGAGCAGGAATCTGTTCTGGTTTGTCAGAAGAAAGCCCGGGGCAATCGCATTTACCCTTATGCCTGTCTTTGAAAAATGGACCGCCAGCCACTGGGTGAAATTATTCACTGCAGCCTTGGCAGCCGAATAAGCCGGAATTTTTGTCAGCGGCCTGTAAGAGTTCATTGATGAAATGTTTATTATAACACCGGTCCTTCTCTTTACCATGTCGGTTGCATAGACCATTGTTGGCAGAAGTGTTCCCCTGAAGTTAAGGTTAAAGACTCTGTCAAACCCGTCGGCGTTGAGCCCGAAAAATGTATCACCTGGATTTTCATCCTCTGATCCGTTCATCTTCTCAACTTTTGTTGTAGCGGCAGGTGAATTTCCGCCGGCACCATTTATCAGGATATCAATATGTCCCAACTTTCCGTTGATGATTTTCTTCGAGATCTCAAGCGACTCTCTTTCAAGAACATTGGCAGTTATTCCCATCGATGGTGTCCCTGATTCCTTTTCGATTGATGACGCCACACTCGCCGCGGCCTCTCCGTTAAGGTCAACGATCGCAGTGGCTACGCCCTGTAATGCCAGTGAACGGGCCAACTCGGAACAGATAAGTCCTGCCCCTCCTGTTATTACTGCAACTTTGCCTTTTATGTTCAGTTCATTCATTATATCAGTCAGTTATTATTATCAGAATCCAAAATATTCCTGTGCGTTCCTGCCGGAGATACCTTCGATAAGCGGCTTCAGCAGGCTTTCATCATCAGGAATGAGTCCCTTCTCAACCTCGCTCCCCACAAAGTTACACGCAATCCTTCTAAAGTATTCATGCCTTGGATACGACATGAAGCTCCTTGAATCGGTCACCATACCGATGAACCGCCTCAAAAGCCCAAGTGAAGCCAGGTCCCTCATGTGCTTCTCCATCCCGTTCTTCTGATCGAAAAACCACCAGGCAGGCCCGTACTGAACCTTGGAGCAAAGCGAGCCGTCGTTGAAGTTCCCTGCCATTGTGATCATCATCTCATTGTCTGCAGGATTCAGATTATAGAGTATTGTCCTCGCAAGCTGGTCGGGATCGTCAAGTGCATTAAGGAACAGGGACATCTTCAGGGGGTCCAGGGATGCGCCGACTGAATCCCAGCCTGTATCGGGTCCCATTCTTCGGAACATTCTTGAATTGTTGTTTCTCAGAGCTCCGGCATGGAATTGCTGTGTCCAGCCTCTTTTATGGTTCATCCTGCACAGTTCAAGAAGAACTGCGGTTTTGAACTTTTCTGATTCTTCGGAAGATACAGGCTTCCCGTTCAGCAGGTTGCCAAGGATCCTGTTTATTTCAATTTCGGTGTAAGAGGAAAAATAGAATCTGTCGATGCCATGATCCGACAACCTGCAGCCATGATCATGAAAATATTTATGTCGGGCGTCGAGGGCTTCAATTAATGAATCAAAATTGCTGATTGTCAGTTTCGATGCGCTCTCAAGGCGGCTTATATATGCACTGTATCCTGCCTGATTATCAGTTTTCATCACATTGTCAGGCCGGAACGCAGGAAGGACTTTAAATCCCTCATTGGTTTTCAGTCTCTCATGATGTTCAAGAGTGTCTGCCGGATCGTCTGTGGTGCAGATGACCTGTACGTTCATTTTCCTGATGAGTGATCTGATGCTGAATTCATCTGTACGGAGCATCGATGAAGTCCTGTCATAGAT
>JBAVOD010000517.1:0-8832 GCA_049691735.1 Bacteroidales bacterium | reverse complement strand
GTGGATGATGTTGTAAAGCAGCAGGTTATCGATCTAATTGAAGGCATTTTCAAAACAAAGGTTGAACTGAAGGAAAATTTGGATGAGAGCATAATCGGGGGGTTCATACTTAGGATAGGAGATAACTATATCGATGCCAGCATCAGGGAAAAGCTCCGGAAGATAAAGACCGGGTTTGAATCAGGCTATGCAGGATTGTAATATTTTAAAAGAAGGATTTTCAATAAGTACATTTTTATGGCAAACATTAAACCAGCGGAAGTTTCACAAATACTAAGACAGCAGCTTGAAGGCATCCAGACGGGGGCGGAGCTCGAAGAAGTGGGTACCGTCCTCGAGGTTGGTGACGGCATCGTGCGGATCTATGGCCTGTTAAATGCTGAATCAAATGAGCTGATCCAGTTCGAGAATGGCATAGAGGCAATTGTGCTCAACCTTGAGGAAGACAATATCGGCGCTGTCCTTCTTGGCCCGACAGAGGAAATAAATGAGGGAGATATCGTAAAACGTACCGGCAGGATAGCCTCAATAAACGTCGGGGAGGGACTCCTTGGCAGAGTAATATCCCCAACCGGCCAGCCTCTCGACGGGAAAGGGCCGGTTGAAGGCGACCTCTACGAAATGCCATTCGAAAGAAAAGCTCCGGGCGTGATCTTCAGGCATCCCGTGAAACAACCGCTTCAGACAGGACTCAAGGCAATTGATGCAATGATCCCCATAGGGAGAGGCCAGCGTGAACTTATAATCGGTGACCGCCAGACGGGGAAGACTGCAATTGCAATCGACACGATAATCAATCAGCGGAGTAATTTTGAAAAAGGCGAACCTGTTTATTGCATTTATGTGGGAATCGGACAGAAAGGGTCTACAGTCGCCAATATCGCTAAAACCCTTGAAGAGAACGGTGCACTTGAATATACAGTGATAGTACTTGCGACAGCATCCGATCCGGCAGCCTCGCAGTTCTATGCACCATACTCAGGCGCCGCTATCGGAGAATTTTTCAGGGATACCGGCCGCGATGCCCTTATAATCTACGACGACCTGTCAAAGCAGGCAGTTTCATACCGCGAAGTTTCGCTGCTGCTTCGCCGTCCGCCAGGCCGTGAAGCATATCCGGGTGATGTTTTCTACCTGCACTCAAGGCTTCTTGAGCGTGCAGCCAAGATCATTGAATCGGACGATGTGGCACAAAAAATGAACGATCTGCCTGAATCCATCAGGCACATGGTCAAAGGAGGTGGTTCGCTCACGGCACTGCCTATTATCGAAACCCAGGCAGGCGATGTTTCAGCATATATTCCCACCAACGTGATCTCTATCACCGACGGCCAGATATTTCTGGAGTCAGGTCTGTTTAATGCCGGGGTCAGGCCTGCAATCAACGTGGGGATATCTGTATCGAGAGTGGGTGGCAATGCACAGATCAAGCCAATGAAGAAGATCGCCGGGACGCTGAAGGTTGACCAGGCTCAGTACCGCGAGCTTGAAGCATTCTCCAAGTTCGGCTCCGACCTCGATGCTTCAACTCTCGCAATTCTGAGCAAGGGTGCAAGGAACGTTGAGATCCTTAAACAACCCCAGTATGCTCCCATGCCTGTTGAAAAACAGATAGCTATCATTTTCTGCGGAACGATGGGGCTCCTGAAGGATATTCCGGTGGATAAGATCAGGGAATTTGAGAGCGCATATCTTGAATATCTTGATCTGAAATACAGGGATACACTTGACCAGCTCGGGCAGGGCATCCTTAACGACAGCATAACTGATGTACTCGAGAAGGTTGCGCTCGACCTGGCAGCCAGATATAAACAATAGAATATCTATAATATAACGAACCCGGATGCCAAACCTCAAAGCTATAAGGATAAGGATAGCTTCTGTGAAGTCGACACGACAGATTACTTCTGCCATGAAGATGGTATCGGCTGCCAAGCTCAGAAGAGCCCAGGATAAGATCGTAAGGCTCCGGCCCTATGCCACCAGGCTTCACGATATCCTTGTCAACCTTTCACAAAGCCTTGCTGATTCCGAAGTTGAAAATATTTACGGCAGAACTTCACTCCCCGATAAGGTCCTCATAGTCATTGTAACATCTAACAGAGGACTTTGCGGAGCATTTAATGCCAATATCATTAGGGAGGCAAGGCGGCTGATCTCGGAAAAGTATTCTGAACAGTTCGGGAAAGGCAATGTAAGTTTCCTGGCAATCGGGAAAAAAGGATATGATTATCTCCGGAAGATGAAGGTCAGAATAGCTTCAGAACACAATGACCTGCTTAACGACGTTACTTTCGGGAGATCGGCGGAGATCGCCGAAAAAGTCATGAAGAGCTTTGTTGACGGCGAATACGACAGGATCGAGATCATCTACAATCTTTTCAGGAATGCGGCGGTCCAGAATGTCATTAGCGAGCAGTTCCTTCCGGTCCAGTTGAGTCCTGTGGGCAAGACAAGTTCTGTGCCGGTCGATTACATTTACGAACCAACAAAGGAAGAAATTGTAAAGGAGCTGATCCCCAAGTCGCTTAAGATCCAGTTTTACAAAGCGATCATTGACTCATATGTGGCGGAGAACGGTGCCCGCATGACCGCCATGCATATAGCTACCGACAATGCAACAACAATGATACACGACCTGGCGCTGCAGTATAACAAGGCCCGTCAGGCAGCAATAACAAACCAGATACTCGAAGTGGTAAGCGGCGCAGAAGCGCTTAAAGGATGATCTGTCACAATTAATTTGGATTTCAGAAATAACCATGTACAGCCAATCCGGACTTAAGAAAATTGTAAATAAGGCTCTTGTCAATCTGTCCCTTAATTCGGAATCGGAACGGCTGATCGATCCTGTAAGGTATATTCTCTCAATTGGAGGAAAAAGGCTGCGGCCGGTCCTGGCACTGATGTCATGCAATCTGTTCAATGACAGGATCGATGAAGCAGTGATCCCTGTAACCGGGCTGGAAATATTCCATAACTTCACCCTTGTCCACGATGATATCATGGACAAAGCATCCCTGCGAAGAGGCTACCCGACGGTCCACAATAAGTGGGACATAAACCAGGCAATCCTGTCGGGAGATGTTATGGCCTTTATAACAAATGAATGCTTCCTTCAGTCTCCGCCTGCCCTTCTGCATAAGGTGCTGAAGATCTTTAACAAGGCTGCAATAGAGGTATGCATCGGCCAGCAGCTGGATATGGATTATGAAAAAGCCGCTATAGTGTCGATTGAGGTATACCGGAGAATGATAGAGCTGAAAACGGCAGTACTCATAGCAGCTTCAGCCAGATTAGGTGCGGTCTTCGGAGGTGCCGTTGAAAAAGACGCC
Source organism: Bacteroidales bacterium (assembly GCA_049691735.1). Classification (GTDB taxonomy): domain Bacteria; phylum Bacteroidota; class Bacteroidia; order Bacteroidales; family VadinHA17; genus LD21. Next base: position 5,497 of record JBAVOD010000517.1, on the reverse strand, counting down.
ATGAACCTTTATGAATTCGGAAGGTACCTGGGGCTGGCCTTTCAGATACAGGATGATCTGCTCGATACCTATGGTGATGTTAAGGTATTCGGGAAAACTTCGGGTGGCGACATAGTTGCAGGCAAGAAGACCTTCCTTTATGTGAAGGCCATGGAGATCTCAACTACTGAACAGAAAAGAAAGCTTCAGGAAGAATATAACTCCGACACTGCTGATCCTGATGCCAGGGTCAGGGCAATCATCGAGCTATACAACAGCCTTGAAATAAGGAATATTGCTGAAAATCTGGCAGACAATTATTTTAAGGAGGCGCTGGGCTTTCTGGAAAAGGTAGGGACCCCGGCGGAAAGAAAGGAAGAGCTCATAAAGATGGCCGGCTGGCTTAATAGCCGGGAGAGCTGATCGCACGTTTTTACCGGGAATATTGCTTGAATAACAAAACATTAATAATACTAATTTTCGGATTTTTTAATAAGTAGCGCTTTTATGGCAAAATTAAAAGGAAAGATAAGCCAGATCATCGGACCGGTGGTTGATGTCTCGTTCGAGAGGCAGGGCTCGGGCATGCCTGATATTTACGACGCTCTCGAAATAAAAAGGAATGATGGGTCAGTGCTTGTTGTGGAGTGTCAGCAGCATATCGGCGAAAATACGGTCAGGGCTATAGCAATGGACTCGACCGACGGGCTGCGCCGGGGCATGGAGGTTATAGCGACAGGATCTCCTATCACCATGCCGGTCGGCGATCAGATAAAGGGACGCCTGATGAATGTTACCGGTGAAGCAATCGACGGGATCGGCAAACTTGACAAAACAGGCGGTTACCCTATTCACCGCAAGCCTCCCAGGTATGAGGATCTGTCGACTGAAAAGGAAGTCCTCTACACAGGTATCAAGGTGATCGACCTTATTGAACCCTACTCAAAGGGCGGCAAGATCGGTCTCTTCGGCGGTGCTGGGGTTGGAAAGACAGTCATTATCCTTGAGCTTATCAATAATATCGCCAAATCCTATGCGGGCCTTTCAGTCTTTGCCGGAGTCGGCGAAAGAACAAGGGAAGGGAACGATCTGTTGCGTGATATGCTTGAGGCCGGCGTTATAAACTATGGAAAAGACTTCCTCGAGAATATGAAGGCAGGTGGCTGGGACCTTTCGAAGGTTGAACTGGATGCCCTTAAGGAATCAAAACTTGCCCTGGTTTTCGGTCAGATGAATGAACCTCCGGGAGCCAGGACAAGAGTTGCCCTTTCAGGACTTTCGGTGGCCGAATATTTCAGGGACGGCGACGAGAAAAGCGGGGGAAGGGATATTCTCTTCTTCATGGATAATGTATTCCGTTTTACCCAGGCAGGCTCTGAAGTATCGGCACTTCTCGGTCGGATGCCCTCAGCAGTGGGATACCAGCCGACACTGGCCACAGAAATGGGCATTATGCAGGAAAGGATAACATCGACCCGAAACGGATCGATCACCTCGGTCCAGGCCGTGTATGTTCCTGCCGACGACCTTACTGACCCTGCACCTGCCACAACCTTTGCCCATCTTGATGCCACCACGGTCCTGAGCCGCAAAATCTCTGAACTGGGTATCTATCCTGCTGTGGATCCGCTTGATTCCACGTCAAGGATACTTGCTGCAAATATTGTCGGCGAAGCTCATTATAATTGCGCTCAGCGCGTCAAAGAGCTTCTCCAGCGATATAACGAGCTCCAGGATATTATTGCCATCCTGGGTATGGATGAGCTGTCAGAGGAAGACAAAATCGTTGTTCACAGGGCCAGAAGAGTCCAGAGGTTCCTTTCACAGCCGTTCCATGTCGCCGAACAATTTACGGGGATAAAGGGAGCACTGGTCTCGATTGATGAAACGATCAAGGGCTTCAATATGATACTCGACGGCGAAGTGGACCAGTATCCTGAATCGGCATTTATGCTTGTTGGTACTATTGAAGATGCAATTGAAAAGGGAGCAAAGATCCTGGCCCAGTCGAAATAATCCGGCTGGCCGGTCTTTAAACCATCTAACTGCCCCGTCATGAAAATAGAAATAATTACTCCCGACAAGAAGATCTATGAAGGTGATATCGATTCGGTAAGGGTCCCGGGGAAAAAGGGATCCTTCCAGGTCCTTAAATATCACGCACCGATAATATCCACACTCGATAAGGGCCTTGTCTACATAGTCGAACAATCGGGCAATGAAAAGACCTTTGAGATCGACGGCGGAGTAATAGAGGTGAAGGCTAACAGGATAGTCCTTCTCGCCGAATCAGTCAAATAGTATTTTCCCGATGACAACCGAAGAGTTCCGTAAGTATGCCCACGATCTTGTCGACTGGATGGCAGGGTACATGGAGAATATTGAAAGTTATCCGGTCAAATCGCAGGTAAAGCCCGGCGAGATATTTGCCCGGCTGCCCGATGAGGCTTCGATGGAAGCCGAACCATTCGGCAACCTGATGAAGGACCTCGAAGAGATCATTATGCCCGGAATAACTCACTGGCAAAGCCCCAGTTTCTTTGCGTATTTTCCTGCAAATTCAAGCCCGCCTTCGGTTCTTGCCGAAATGATAATCGCTACACTGGGAGCCCAGTGCATGATATGGGAGACATCACCTGCGGCGGCAGAACTTGAGGAAAAAATGATGATCTGGCTGAGGGACCTCATCGGCCTTCCGGCAAATTTCGAAGGTGTGATCCAGGATACTGCCTCAACAGCAACTCTTGCTGCCATCATTACGGCAAGGGAAAAAGTATCGGGTTTCAGGATAAATAACGAAGGAGCAGGCAGTGCCGGAACCCTCAGGGTATATTGTTCGGATCAGACCCATTCATCGGTCGAGAAAGCTGTTAAGATCTGCGGCATCGGCAGGAACAACCTGGTTAAAATTCCGGTACTGTCCGATTTCTCAATGGATCCCGATGCACTGAGGGAGGCTGTAAGCAGCGACAGGGAAAGAGGATTCTTACCGTGCTGTGTCGTAGGGACGATCGGAACCACAGGAACGACCGCTGTTGACCCGTTAAGGGCAATTGGGGAGATTTGCGCAGAACACAATATCTGGTTTCATGTTGATGCTGCCATGGCAGGTACCGCCCTTATATTGCCCGAATTTCAGTGGATGCTCGACGGCAGGGAGTATATCGACTCATTTGTGTTCAATCCGCATAAATGGATGTTCACCAATTTTGATTGCTCGGCTTTCTTTGTGAGGGATCCTGACATACTTATCAAAACCTTTGAGATACTGCCCGAATACCTTAAAACGCGGACGCGTGGCCTTGTCAACGACTATCGCGACTGGGGCGTTCCACTCGGAAGAAGATTCAGGGCACTCAAACTCTGGAGTGTGATGAGGACCTACGGGATCAAAGGCCTTCAGGAAAAGATAAGGCTACATATCGGGCTTGCCTCCGACCTGGCTGCCGGCATCTCTGCCGAGCCCGACTTTGAAATACTTGCACCGGTTGTCATAAATGTGGTATGCTTCAGGTATAAACCAACGGGCGTAAACGATAGCGATCTGAACAGCCTTAATGAAACCCTGAACCACAGGCTCAACGATTCCGGCAGGATTTACCTTACACATACTGTCATAAACGGCATTTACACTCTCAGAATGGTGACCGGGCAGACAAATGTTTCTCCGGAACACGTCAGAGAAGCCTGGGACCTGATAAGGGCAACTGCAAGATCAGGGGGACTTTGAGCATTACAGCCTGAGGTCTGATCAGAGTTTTCTTTTGCCGATATTCATCCCGAACAGGTTAATATTGAACAACAGTTTCAGGTAGGGGTATTCTCCGATGTTCCGCCACGCAGCCTGAACTCCCGATGAAATCGGGAAAGGTATCCTGAAGAGGTAGAAATCGGCCATCAGCTCTATGCCATACGAACTGAATGTTTCCGTATAATCATGGTACTCCATGGTACCGCCGGAAGAAGTCTGTTTAAAAATATAATTCCCTGTTCCGGAAGCAAGATCATAAAAAAGATCGGCCCTGAGTCTTGTCAGATAGAGGAAGCTCGCAACATTGAAATCGGGATAGGCTACCGGGAAGAAATAGTCAGCCGAACCAAACTGAAGCTCCTTTGAGATTATATTATCATAGCTTCTCGGAAAGGAAGCCCTGTTTGAAAGTATGAATTTACGTGGATTCTGCACTTCAGCTTCAAGCCTGACTTTTAGACCGTTGTTCCTGAAAATCCCGGGGAAATAAAAAGCCGTCCTGCCGGTTGAAATGTCCCCGTAAATGTCCTTGTCAAACGGATAGGATGAATAACTGATGTCAACTATCTGTGCCCATCGCGGATAAATGTCACGCAGTGCGGATGTCCGGAAATTCGTAAAGTATATCCTTTCGGTAAATTCATTCTGCCCTGCATCAAACGTGTTCTTATCCTGAATGTAGATGTAATTGTTGTGGTAGGCCGAGGCAAATGAAAGGTTCAGGTACTGTGAAAAAGCTTTTCCCTGGAATGACAACGGGAGTGAAACAGTATTTGTGAATTCATAACTGCTTCGCACCCCAGCAGGATTTTCGTTTGTCTGCCCGAACTTTTCAATTAAGGGCGCATTTCCGTAATCAAGCCGCGATTCGACGACAAAATACCACCCCATCCACTGGAGATCGGTGTGGAATTTATGGCGATTGTCCGAATATTCATAGCCGAATGACGAAATGAGGGTACTCAGATTATTCTGGGACAGCAGGGTCAGACCGGGTGATATTGACGTCGGATCGCTTGTTATTTTTGCAACGTCGGCATAAAAGGGCATCCAGCTGTGAAACCTGAAAAGATGTTCCCATTTCCTGTAAGGCTTGGGGTTATAAACAGTTGTGTTGAAGTCAGGGGTCTCAGCCGGCTCCGGCCTGAACCTGTTCAGAAGGAACGAGGATTCAGTATTTACGATTTCTTCGCCTGACCCGGGCGAGGGGAGGGTCGTATTGCATATCTTGTTCCCCCCCGAAGTATAGTCTGCAAAAAGGACATTGGAATCGTGAACATACAGGTCGCTTACACCAAACCTCGATCTGGTCAGGGGTACAATGCTCCTGTCGGGCTTCTGCAGGTAAATGTTGTCGGTACCTGAAGCCGAACTGATATAGAAGAGAGAGTCATTCCTGAGGTAAACCGACTGGATATTGTTGTTTCCCGGTTCGATACGGGTGATCCATGATTTTTTCAGGAAGTCATAGGTGATGACTCCTTCGCCTTTCCCCGACAATGTAATGCACGTTACGGTCCTGCCGGTTTCATCCCATGCGGGCCGTTGCAGGTAAGCGTTTCCCGGAGCGCTGATCTTTTCAGCAACTGATCCGTCAGCCGCATTCAGGATAACAAGGCTATTACTGTTCGCGACGCTGTTTTCTGCGGCTGATATAAATCTCCCGTCAGGAGAAATGGCTGCCGACATGTACCTTGTCCTGTGACTGATCTGGCTGGAGACTTTACTTTTAATATCGTAAACCTTTATCACCGACCAGCTCCTGTT
>JBAVOD010000516.1:0-3209 GCA_049691735.1 Bacteroidales bacterium | reverse complement strand
CAAGAATACTGGTATAGAAAAGGTCACGGTACAAAAGACTGTGGAAGCCTTGATGGAAACTGTAAAACATTCTATGGTTACCGGTAATAACGTATATCTGAGAGGTTTCGGGAGCTTCATTGTTAAGAAAAGGGCAAAGAAAACTGCACGGAATATATCCAAGAATACAACCATCATAATTCCTGCACATAACATTCCTTCCTTCAAGCCGGCAAAATCATTTATTACAAAAGTTAAATCTCACGTTAAGAAGTAATTTTCCATGCCAAGCGGTAAAAAAAGAAAAAGACATAAAATGGCTACCCACAAACGCAAAAAGCGTTTGCGGAAGAACAGGCATAAGAAGAAGTAGCGAAACAGGGGGTGGTCATGACATTAAATTCCTAAACCTAAAGATCCGGTGGTCTTTAGGTTTGTTGTATTATTCATAGGGATTTAGAAATAATTAACTCAGACAGGTAATTTTAACGTGGCAAATAAGGATTTGATAATTGATGTAGGTGAATCTGAGGTATCTCTTGCATTGCTTGAAGACAGGCAATTGATTGAGCTCAACAAGGAGAAAAGGGATGTAAAGTTTTCGGTAGGTGATATATATCTCGGGAAGGTCAAAAAGATAATGCCGGGGCTGAATGCAGCCTTTGTAAATGTAGGTTATGAACGCGATGCATTTCTTCACTACCTCGACCTTGGCGCACAATTTCGCACTCTTCACAAATATTATGCAGCTGCCGTTCAAAGGCAGGGCAGGATTATACCTGTTCATAAGTTCAAGCCCGAAGATGATATTGATAAGGAAGGGAAGATAACCGATGTGCTGACTTCGGGGCAGACCGTGATAGTCCAGATTACCAAGGAACCGATTTCGACAAAGGGTCCGAGGCTTGCCTCTGAGATCTCAATTGCCGGCAGGAACCTCGTGCTGATACCTTTCTCAGATAAAGTTTCAATATCATCAAAGATAGAGAGCGCTGAGGAAAAGAACCGCCTGAAATCGCTTATCCAGAGCATCAAGCCAAGGAATTACGGAGTAATTATCCGCACCGTTGCTGAAGGTAAGAAGGTAGGGGTTCTCGACGCCGAATTGAAGGAGCTCGTAAGAAGATGGGAATCAGCATTCCAGTCCATCAGAAAAGATACCAGGACACCCCGGCTGTTCATTGGCGAAATGAACAGAACTTCAACGATCCTCCGCGACATGCTTAATGTTACTTTCAATAGTATCTACATAAACGATTCTGTTTTAGTCGATGAGATAAGAAAGTACATCAGGGAAATTGCCCCCGAAAAAGAGAGGATTGTAAAGATCTACAAAGGGATGATCCCGATTTTTGATCATTTCGGGGTAAATAAGCAGATAAAGGCACTTTTCGGAAAGACTGTCTCTTTCAAGCACGGAGCTTACCTTATAATTGAACACACCGAAGCCCTTCACGTAATTGACGTGAACAGCGGCAACCGGGCAAGGAGCGGGAATGACCAGGAAACCAATGCACTGGAGGTAAACCTCGAAGCAGCTGCTGAAATTGCACGGCAACTGAGGTTGAGGGATATGGGCGGGATAATTGTAATTGACTTCATCGACATGCAGTCGGGCGAAAATAAACAGATGCTGTATGAGCGTATGAAGGAGCTGATGGCAACCGACAGGACCAAACATAATATTCTGCCGCTCACGAAATTCGGACTGATGCAGATGACCCGCCAGCGGGTACGCCCGGAAATGAACATTGTAACCGATGAGATTTGCCCCACCTGCCTGGGCACGGGCCAGGCACGTCCGACAATCCTGTTTGCGGATGAGCTTGAAAGGGCACTGGTTGTTACCATCGGAAAGATTAAGACAAGACGGGTGATATTGAATGTGCATCCGTTCGTTGCAGCTTTTCTCAAACAAGGGACTTTCCCCGTTTACATGAAATGGGACCTGAAATACAAAATCCTTCTCACCGTGCAGCCGGTCACTTCATACCACATGCTCGAATACCATTTTTATGATAAATATGAAAATGAGATTGATCTCGCATAATATTTGACTCTGTTCAGCCTTCGGGCAACCTGTTTGCTCACAGGCTGATTGATTGATTTTACATTCCACATCAGATCAGGGCCTATGTTAAAAAAAATAATTTACACGGTAACGTTTTTAATGCTGACTGCCACAGCATTTCCACAGATTTATGATCCGGTCACATGGGATTTCACTTATGAGAAAAAAGGAACAAACCAGTTTGATCTTGTATTTGTTGCGACCATCGAAAAGGGGTGGCATACTTACGCAATGGAGATTCCGGCAGGTGGCCCTATCCCGACAACTTTTTCATACGACACGACCGCGGACTATACATTGGTTGGCCCCACCTATGAAGTGACGAAACCAGAATCCATTTTTGACGAGGCGTTCGGGTTTAATATTAAGACATACAGCAACAGGGCAGAGTTCCGGCAGAAGATCACATCGGAAAAGAAGTCATTTACTGTCAGGGGTACAGTTAACTTCATGTCGTGCAATAATGTTACCTGCTCTCCCCCCAAAGATGTTGATTTTGTGATTAGTATCGGCAATGCGAATTCACCTTCCCCAACCGGTGAAAAAAGTGCCACCCTTCCTCCGGGCGGACCAGCGAAAAGCGGCCTGCTCAGATTCTTTCTGATTTCAATCCTTGCCGGTTTTGCGGGGGTCCTCACCCCCTGTGTTTTCCCGATGATACCCATGACTGTAGCTTTTTTCTCGCAGGGTTCGGAGAACAGGGCCAGATCTGTTGCTAAAGCAGTGATTTTTGGTCTGTCCATTGTGCTGATCTATACCCTGTTGGGTATAATTGTCTCACTCACAAGCGCAGGAGCGGGATTTGCAAATGCTCTCAGCACAAATTGGATCCCGAACCTTATATTCTTCGCTCTTTTTGCAATATTTGCAGCATCATTTTTCGGAGCATTCGAGATTGTACTTCCGAACAAATGGGTAACAGGCGCCGATTCAAGGGTTGACAGGGGAGGTCTGATCGCCTCCTTCTTCATGGGGCTTACCACTGTAATAATCTCTTTCTCGTGCACGGGGCCGATCGTTGGAGTTCTACTTGTCGAGGCAGCATCAGGCGATGTTCTGCGGCCGACAATCGGAATGCTCGGATTCGGACTTGCATTTGCAACCCCCTTCACAATATTTGCACTGTTCCCTTCAGTAATGGCACGACTTCCAAGATCAG
>JBAVOD010000515.1:0-6048 GCA_049691735.1 Bacteroidales bacterium | reverse complement strand
CCTTTATAGGTACCATCGGAGACTTCCAATGGTTGACTGGTCCCTATGCCACCCGGAACCTTGGATTCTGTGAAACGGAGGGAATAATCGTAATTGATCCTTCCCTGAGCATATAACCATTTTGTTACATCATATCGTAAGGTTGCTGTTCCAAGGTAACGATCCCTGGTAAGTTCATAGCTTTGACCGGCGACCCCATAAGCATAAATTGGGTTGAGAAGTGTCCCCTGGAAACCCGAGGTCAGCGACTCAGTTCCCGTTCTAGGGTCGGCTGCACTGTTTTTAAGATTCTCAAATGGAATGGAGGTAGACAACCGGGTGAAGAAGTTTACAGCACCCGGACCCTGCGTACCAAGTTCAGGCGGGTTGATATATTTCTCATTGGTGTAGTTGACATTCATGGAAAACTTTAGTCTTTTACTAATGTTATAATTGACCCCTAAATTGGCAATGATCTTTTTGTATACATTGTAAGGGTCGATACCATCGGCATGCGTGTTTGCAAACGAAGCCCTGAAGCTTCCCTTTTCATTACCACCTGTAAATGCAAGGTCATTTGTCCACGTTTGACCGGTTCTGTAATAGTCAAAAAGATTGTTCGGGTGGGGTGAATAGGGTTGCATTGAACCATCAAAAATAGGAACGGACTGACCATCCATCTTTGCGCCCCAGCCAAAGTGACCGGAACCGGCGGCATCACTTGCAGAGGTTGGTGCTACTCCACGTGTTCCCTGACCATATACCTGTTGCAGGTCCCAAAAATTCAAAGGATTCTGTGAAGTAAAACTGGTAGAATATTCAAGACCGATAGCCTGATTTCTCTGACCGGATTTTGTGGTAATGATTATAGCACCATTCGCTGCCCGTGAACCATAAATTGCGGCAGCAGTTGCACCTTTTAACACAGTCATGCTTTCAATGTCATCAGGGTTGATATTATTCATATTATCCCCAAGGTCACGCATATTTCCGGCACCATTTACACCCTGGGCATCCTGGTCGAGAGGAAGTCCGTTAATTACCAGCAGCGGAGAATTATTTGCGCCTGCGAAAGCAACCTGCCCGCGCAAACGTAATTGCATACTCGCACCAGCACCGGCAGCCGGGGGTGTTATATTCAGACCTGAAACCTTCCCTTCAAGCGACTCCATCGGGTTGGTTGTCTGTGTGGTCAGCAAATCATCTGTCTTGACGGTTGTTACCGCATATCCAAGGCTTTTTTGTTCCCGTCTGATACCAAGCGCGGTAACGACTACTTCATCCAGGCCCCGTACCGATTCCACAAGGGAAACGTCAAGGGTTGTTTGCGAGCCAACCGTTACACTCTGTGTGGTATAACCGATAAAGGAGAATTGCAGAACTGCCTGATTATTAGGCACTGCAATGGAATACCTTCCCTCGGGATCAGTAATTGCTCCGGTGGTAGTCCCCGTGACCATGACCGTAACACCCAGTAGAGGGGTTTCGTCAGTGGCACTGGTGACTCTACCGGTAATCGTTCGTTGAGCAAAAGCAACCTGTAATCCTGCAAACAGCAGAAGTACAAGCAAAGTTGTCAATTTTCTCATAGTTTAATTAGGTTAGGTAAGAAATAACACATATCTGAAGTAATATTCCCGGATTAGAATATTACACTTCATCCGAAATTAAATTAATCCCTGTCACGTATTCGTTAAAATATCAATCATAATTATTCAAAATTCGGTCATAATTTTATCGTACGACCCTGGCACTTCCTCCTTTCATCACTTTTTCTGCCTCGGCTCTTGTAGCCCAGTTCCAGTCGCCCATGAATCCGTGGCACAGTGCAGAATAGGCGGCTGAAAATTCAATCGTCTCCTGCGGATCTTTTCCTTCGAGCATGCAGGAGATAAGTGCTGATGCAAAGCTATCTCCTCCTCCGGTCCTGTCAAGAATCTCGAGATTCTCGTACTTCCTCGAGACATAAAACTTATCCCGGTAAAGCATTACAGTCTGCCAGTCATTCAGAAGCGCCGTTTTTACATGTCTCAAAGTCGTTCCCACTGCCTGTACATTGGGAAACTGCTTTACAACCTGCCGGGCCACATATTTATAACTTTCAGGATTAAGATCAGAATATGATTCTGTTCCGCCTTCAGCTTTGATACCGAGCATTTTTTCAAAATCCTCTTCGTTACCTATGATTACATCCACATATGGCATAACTTTCTTCATCACCTCCTTTGCTTTCTCCGGGCTCCATAAGGTTGATCTGAAATTGAGATCGAAACTGGTGGTCACTCCCAGTTTCTTGGCCGTCATGAGAGATGTAATTGCCTCAGTGGCTGCATTGTCAGAAATCGCTGTTGTGATTCCGGTGGTATGGAACCACTTTGTCAGGGAAAGTGTTTTTTCCCAGTCAATATCGCCCGGTTTAATAAGACTGATAGCCGAATGGGCCCTGTCGTACATCTGTTTGCTGGCCCTTGGCCCAATACCTACTTCAAGGTAGCATAAACCGTTTCTTATGGTCCCTTTACCGTCGAACGGGAGGAGAATTACACCGGACATATCAACGCCATGTTCTCTGCCCTTATTTATTATGTACTGGCCCGACCATATATCAACAAGCTTGGATAACCATGCCGTTTTGTGCCCGAGTCTGGAGGTATTGACTGTCACATTTAATTCTGCAGCTGCAATAGCAATTAAAAGATGTGATGATTGTTCAAGCCTGCCGTGATCGGGTGCGGTGAATCTTATCATGGCCTCACCAAAGCCTATAAGGTCATATTTTTTCTCTGTACTCATTATTTTTCGGTTAATATCAATACTATAGGTTAAGTCCCCTGCGGTTATAAATTGACCGCGGCATCCTGCCTTCGAGGAAATCAACAATACCCTGGGCCGCTTCACATGCCACCCTCACCGTACATTCGGCTGTAAGTGCCGCGCTGTGAGGACTGATTATTGTCCTGGGATTTTTAAGAAATTCCTCATCGTCGCGGGGAGGTTCGTTAGCCAGTACATCGAAAGCCGCTCCGGCCAGCCTGCCTTCGTTAAGCATTTTTACAACATAAGCTTCGTCAATGATATTCCCTCTGGCAGTATTGACCAGGTAAGCTGACGGCTTCATCAACGAAAGCAGGTTTTCCCCGATATGATTCCTGGTCTCATCTGTCATAGGTACATGAACAGTCACAACGTCTGCTTCTTTATATACCTGCTTTTCATCGGTATACCTGATAACGCCCGGTGCGATCACACTGTCGCTGACATAGGGGTCATAAATTATTACCTTCATATTAAAGGCAGCCATACATTTTTTAGCGACCTGTTTCCCGATCCTTCCGTATCCTATAATTCCAAGTGTTTTGCCGTCAATGTCGACAGGGAGATAGTATCTTCTGGCGATCTTAAATTTCCCCTGGCGTGTTTCCGAATCCAGGAACAGCAGGTGTTTGGTCAGAGCACCTATGAAAGCAACCGTATGTTCGGCAACAGTCAGGGTATTTGCGTCGGGAGTATGCAATACCATAATTCCCCTGGCTGTAGCAGCTGCCACATCCACATTGTCCACCCCTGTTCCTGTCCGGCTTATTACTTTAAGATTAGGTGAAGAGTCCATGAGCTCACCGGTGAATTTAATTGTCGTATCAAGCATAATGCCTGTAATGTCCTTAAGCATGCTGATAATTTCACCATGATCTCCTGATGGTATATATACAACATCAGCTGCCTTTTTAAGAATATTAAGGGCGTCGGGACTTACTTTCTCATTTACCAGTACCTTTTTCATATCAAGTTTTCTTTTTTAAGATAATCTTCAATTTTCTTTTTCACCTCATCGCCCAGAGGCAGGAGGGGAAGTCTTGGATTCCCTCCATAAAGGCCAGCCAGATCCATAGCATACTTTACAGCAGCAACGCCTCCTGTACCCGAAACAGCCTTATTTAGCTGAATTACCCTTTCGTTAAGCTTAAAGGCTTCTTCATACTTTTTACCAACGGTAAGATCGTAAAGCTTACAGGTAATTTCCGGAAAAACATTAGCCAGTGAAATAACTCCGCCCGGCGCCCCCATGATCAGACCGTTAACAAAGAAGTTGGCGGAACCGGGCATAACGTTGAATCTATCCCTTACTGCAAACAGGAAACTTTCAATATTCCCGGTTGAGGAATCCTTCATTCCAACTATATTCGGGTGTTTTGCCAGATCTTTTATCAAATTGACTGACAGGGTCGTACCTCCTGTAAACTGAGGCGCATTATATACAAGGCATGGAGTCGACAGACTGCCTGCCACATCGGTAAAATACTTTAAAAGCACCGGGTCGGTCATTTCCTTTTTGAAATATGACGGAGGAAGAAGTGTAATAAAATCTGTTCCCAGTCCCTGTGCAATTTTAGCGAATTCGATGGTCTCCTTTGTCGATTCAAAAATGCATCCGGTCATAACAACCTGGTCAGATCCCTTGTTTTTAATTATTATCTCAAGGACCTTCTCCTTTTCGTTGTTGTCAAGACTTTTGTTTTCTCCATTGGAGCCCAGGGCAAGATATCCCTTCAGCCTGGACTTTGCGTAGAACTTCATATTCTCTTTGAGTTTATCGTATGCCACCTCTCCTTTTCCATCAAACGGAGTCGTAATAGGTGCAAAAACTCCCATAAGTTTTTTTTCCATATGACTATTGTTGATTAATATTAATAATTCTTTTGATCATTTCTGGCCTTGGCTGCATTTATAAACCTTCTCTGGTAAGAAACTACTATAAAGGAGCATTCAGAACCCTGTCGACATATTCTTTATCCCCCGGAATTACTGTAGCTGCGCCTTCCTTCTCATCATGCGTAAACAGCAGGGTTTTAAGGGACAATTTGATTTCGTTCATGACATGCTTTTAAAATTTACAGCAGATCCGGTTCCTTTTTCGGGAACTGAACAGCTTAAAATCTACAATTCAGGCACATATGATCATACATACCTCTCCCGGATATCCAAACCGGGATCGCGGTAATTAGTATCGCAACTATTGAGGCCTTCTCTGTGGCTCTCCCTGATTTGCCGGTTGTCCGGGCTGCTGCTGCCCACGGCCAAAATCAGGCCTGGGCAAATTTAATGGTTCTTTCCATTCAAGCTGGTTTGCAATATTCGATCCCAGCTTATAAGTTATAATACTCTTATCGGGATCCTTGCCTCCAATAATTTCTATCTTGTCCCTGTCCATATTGCCCAGGCCCGCAGAGGCACAGTAATTTATATACCCTACATTTTCAAGCGGTATACCCATAAGTCTTGCACACATACTGTCGACTGCGACAACATCAAATCCGGCCAAAGCGATCCTGTGATCAACCGGTGTACCGTTGATCGGTCCGTTTCCTTCCATTCCCTCAAGACCGTCGATAATCGTAAAATCGGGACGAACCTTCTGTGCCATCAGGAACATATTGTAATGCAGCCAGCGCGATCCGCCCGAGTGCATATTACGTTTATAGCTTATCGGTTTGCCTCCGTTCACAGATCCCAGATTCAGCGGAGCAGCCATGGTAAGATTCTTTATCCCCCCGGTCATCACAACTGTGTTATGAGTCTTAAGACGAGATAATGAAATAATATAATAGTCGGGATTGTCGCAAATATCTGCAATCTCGATTTTATCGAGGTGCAGATCCCTGTCAAGTATAAAATAGGGCTTGCCGCTTTTCGTGGCGTTCAGATCAACGAATTTTATATTATAGTTTTTTGCCAGATCAGTATAACCATAGTTGGTAAATCCGTCAGAGGAGTTTACACTGGAACTTGACTCAGCAATAATGATCTGTCCCTTATATATAGGTTTCAGATATTCAAGAAGTGCGCGCAAGGCATCTTTGTGGGTTGCACAAAGCTCCTTGTTGGTAACGACCATATTCGGTTTGATCACAAGTTGCTTCTTTTTCAAACCGCTCTTGAGCTCTTTTTCGAAAGGTTTGATCACCTCAAACAACATTTCCTTCCGGTCGGTACCGGTAGTAAAGGCTACAGGACTGCGGCCGTCGTTAATAACAGGCTTTGGCCTGGGTTTCATATCCGACGGTTCAGCAG
>JBAVOD010000514.1:0-2372 GCA_049691735.1 Bacteroidales bacterium | reverse complement strand
ATTCTTTCTGATCCTCCAAAGCCAAATATTATTGAAACGATTGATGGCCTCAGAAAGCTTGGTGTCAGTCTGAAAATAATAACAGGTGATAATCATCTCGTTGCTGCAAATATCAGCCAGCAGATGGGATTGAAGAATTTAAAGATCGTAACAGGATCGGAACTCCGCAATCTGAGCGATTCCGCATTAATCAGGACGGTTGGAGAAGTTGAAGTTTTTGCAGAAGTCGAACCTAACCAGAAAGAACGTATTATTATTGCTCTGAAGAAAGCGGGGAATGTAGTAGGTTACATGGGCGACGGCATTAATGATGCGTCGGCACTTCATGCTGCAGATGTAGGTATATCTGTCGACAGCGCTGTTGATGTGGCAAAGGATGCAGCAGATATCGTCCTGCTCGAAAAGGGCCTTGACGTCCTGGTGCAGGGTGTCCGTGAAGGAAGAATGACCTTTGCCAACACACTCAAATATGTGTTCATGGCGACCAGTGCTAATTTCGGCAATATGTTCAGTATGGCCGGCGTATCTTTGTTTCTCCAGTTCCTGCCGCTGTTGCCCAAGCAGATATTGCTGACCAACCTTCTGACCGATTTCCCCGAGATGACAATTGCTACAGATAATGTAGACAGGGAAATGGTTAACTATCCGCGTCGCTGGGATATAAAAGCAATCCGTAAGTTTATGATAACCTTTGGGATTGTGAGTTCCGTGTTTGATTATCTTACTTTTGGATTGCTGTTATTGATTCTTCAAGCGAACCGGGTTCAGTTCCGGACAGGCTGGTTTCTGGAATCTGTTATTTCAGCCTCAATTATAGTACTGGTTATACGAAGCAGGAAACCATTCTTCAGAAGTCAGCCCGGAAAGTATCTGTTAATTGCAACGCTATCGATATTCGCCGTAACATTGATTTTACCTTTCACCCCGCTCGCTGGAATTTTTGGATTTGCTCCCATCCCAATCCATGTCCTCCTTTTAATCGGATTAATAATAGTGTTATACATTATCACAGCTGAAATCGTAAAAAAGATCTTTTATAAAAAGGTAAAATTCTGACTCTCCATTTTGCATAAAATCCCGCATGTTGCGTACCTTGTACTGATTTGGTGAATATTGAAAGTCAGACAGGGGGAAATTGTTGGTATTAACATTGTAGAGGCAGATGACGCTTTTGGGACTGACGAGGCGGGTTTATGAATTAATCGGATTAGTTCTCTTTTAACGGTGATTATGAAGAAATACTCCATCAATCTGATTCTTGGTTGTATAATATTTTCAGCATGCACAACCACAAAGCCTTTAACATCAAATGTCCTTTCTTCTGAAGTGACTGATCTCAAGCTCCTGGAGCCTTATTCCTATATTTCAATGATAAAAAAAGGTAACCGGGGTGAAATTGATGATAGCCTTTCAGCCAGATCAAAGGAGCTGATTATTAAAGTTCTTGAAGATTTTAACGGTCAGATCCCGATAACCGGTGAAATATTCTTATCGGACACTGCCGTTAACAATAACCTTGAAAAAGAGTATGAGTCACTTATGCTGACCGCAGATGAGAATAAGAATATTTCTAACCTTAAAATAACGCCTGTAATAGATAAAATTCTGGAAACCAATAACGTAAGATTTGGCCTTTTAACAGTAAGTACTGGTTTTACGAGAATAAGGGGAAATTACGGAAAACAGGTTGTAAAAGGAGTCGGACTTGCAATTCTGACCCTGGGCACGTATTATCAATCGCCGGTAAAAGCCTATTCCACAATATATGCAATGATCGTCGATTCGAAGGAAGACAATATCACTTTTTACAGGAAATCATTTTTGCAGGATAAGGAGCCCCTGGATGAAAATGCACTGAAAAAACAATTCGCAAGTATTTTCAAAGGATATTTCCTGCCAAAATAATAATCAGCAACTTTCCCCCCCTACGGGCTTACGCGTCAACTTAATAAAGGGACAACACCAGCACCAGTAAAAGCCGGAGGCTTTAAAGTCCAATATCCACGGTCACGCCCGTGGTAGGATGCATATATTTTCTGTCAACCACAGAGTGGTTGAAGATAAAGCCAGGAATTTCGTAATTTTAATCCTGTGCTAAAAATGGAAAATTATGTCGACCTACACTCAACTTCTGTATCAGCTTGTTTTCGGAAGTAAGGACAAATTCATTCAAAGAGGAACTGATCAGTCTTTTAAAAGAACATGGAGTTGATTATAAGGAAGAATGTTTATTTATCTGATTTTCTTCAACACCGCTGGTGTTGAGTGGATCAAGACGACCCTTTACCATGGACGTTACCATGGATATTGGACTTCGATGCCGCTGGCATCTCACGGGAACTATAATTATGCTAATCTGCCCACTGCTCCTG
>JBAVOD010000513.1:0-6152 GCA_049691735.1 Bacteroidales bacterium | reverse complement strand
GGATCCCCGCCGATGTTGCATTTTCATGACGGTTGGTAGAATTTTCCCGGCCAATACCTGCAACTTCATATTTGTGGGTTGCATCAAACGAGTACTTATCGTTTGTTATAGCCAGACCATACTTGGCCGCAAGATAGCTGTTGATAATGTTGATCTGGGCATTATTTATCCTGTAATTGTATACTATAACCTCAGCTATGTAGCCTTCCAGTCCGCTATTTTTGAAATGCCTTCCAATCCTGCTTACCGGGGGGATCAGACTGCCATCGGGATCTCCAACCGAAGCCTCCAGCACATTATTAAGAAAGAGCCTGTAGGCAATCCCTCTTTCCCTCATATAATCAATCAGCGCAAAATTAGCGGTTGAAACGTAGGAAAGGCTGACTGGCCCACCCACATTTAACCCGGAATTAGGACGCTTCTGGAAACCGTACTTTAAATTCCCTCCCGAACTTACAAGCTTAAGACTTGTGAGAGGATTCTCCTCAGGGGTTCTGTCGATAATGTAATCTCCTGACCCGTCGGTAATCGGTCCGCCGTCCGCTCCGGGATCAACCTTGAATACTATGATGAATGAAAAACCGTCTGTTCCTGCAATTCCCAGGGCACCTGCATCTATGAAGTCACTGCCGTCAAAATCCAGGGCAGGCGAATTATTTACAATATTAACCGAGTAAATTGGCTTATTTGCGTTGCTTGTCTGATTAGCGTGATTATTATTGCCTGAAAAATCGTTCCACCTCTGTACGGAATTTCCGTTTACAGCCGGTGTAATTCCGGCGTCCGTATACACTCCGGTGTCGGCTTTGAGCCATAAGCTGTTTGTTGTAGCGTCGCCTACTCCACCGGGACCTGTTTGCGCTATTAATACCGATAGTTCTGATGATAAAAAGATTATTAACAATAGAAATCTGATTAGAGATCTGATTGTCAATTCATTTGTTATCGAATTGACATCCAAGGCAATATGTTCCCTTTCAGTTGTCAAGTTATCAGGCCAGGTTGAGCTAAAAATCAGGCTGGTTCAATTCGTTCCTAAACCAATCGTCCAAATTATCAATCTATTAAACGGGGTTTTGCGGCAATTGTTGCTGAGATCCGTCAAACTTAGCCAGTCGCGATCAGGCATACTTTCTAAATTTTATATTCCCACTGTTTAAAAGTGATAATTAAACCCCGGCCGCGGAGTAGAATTAGTTAACTATTTGAATATTTTATCAACAAAAAACCGGGTTAAAAATCATTAACCCGGTTCCCCGATAAATATCCGGTAGTTTTGCGGTCACTCCACAGACTTAGATTATCAGCATGGCATCTCCGTATGTCCCGAACCTGTATTTTTCCTTGACGGCCGTCCTGTAGGCCTCAAAGGTAAGATCATAACCGGTAAATGCTGCAACCATCATAAGAAGAGTTGAATACGGAAGATGGAAATTGCTTATCATCATGTCCGGCACCTTAAACTCATAAGGCGGGAAGATAAACTTGTTGGTCCATCCGTCAAATGGTTTGAGATATCCGTTTGTCGACACGGAGCTTTCAAGCGTTCTGACGACTGTTGTGCCGACAGCACAGATGTTGTATTTATTGTCCTTTGCCTTGTTGACTATCTCTGCAGCCTCATCGGTTATCCTTATCCTTTCGGAATCGACTTTGTGTTTGGTCAGGTCCTCCACATCCACGCTCCTGAAATTGCCAAGGCCGACATGCAATGTGATCTCAGCAAATTCAACCCCCAGGATCTCAAGTTTCTTGAGCAGTTCCCTGCTGAAATGAAGACCGGCAGTGGGGGCGGCGACAGCCCCTTCATGTTTTGCAAAAATTGTCTGATAGCGTTCGCTGTCCTCGGGTTCAACCGGCCGGTTTATAAACTTGGGAAGTGGTGTTTCACCCAGACTGTAGAGGGTGTGCTTGAATTCTTCGTAAGTGCCGTCAAAAAGGAATCTGAGCGTTCGTCCTCTCGATGTGGTGTTGTCTATTACTTCCGCTACAAGGAGATCGTCCTCCCCGAAATATAATTTATTGCCTATTCTGATTTTTCTTGCAGGATCAACCAGGACATCCCATAACCGCTGCTCCCTGTTAAGTTCCCTTAAAAGGAACACTTCGATTTCAGCGCCGGTCTTTTCCTTGTTACCGTATAACCTGGCCGGAAAGACTTTGGTGTTGTTAAAGACCAGAACATCATGTTCATGAAAATAATCTGTTATTTCCTTGAATATCCTGTGTTCAAATGTACCGGTCTTTCTGTTCACGACCATTAGTCTCGATTCGTCCCGGTTTTCTGTGGGATAAAGAGCAATCAGTTCCTGTGGCAAATTGTACCTGAATTGTGATAATTTCATGTTTGAAAAATTAACGTAGTATTTTTACGAATCCCGTTATACGCAGTTTTTTTAAATTTGTTTCAATTCATTGATAAAATTTTCAAATTTTTCTAAAGAAAATGCATTTTTTACCTGAAAAGACCCTATTGCAGTTCTTTGAAGTGCCGATAAATATGCTCCGCTTTTCAATGCTTCCCCGAGGTCACGTACAAGGGCCCTTATATACGTGCCTTTGCTGCAGAGTATTCTGATCGTGGCCTCAGGCGGTGAGAAGGAAAGAAGTTCGATATCTTTAATGATTATGCTTACCGGAGCAAGATCCTTGCTTATGCCTTTCCTGGCATACTCATATGACCTTTTACCGCCTATCATTTTCGCTGAATGTGCCGGAGGAAGTTGTTGTTGTTGTCCGAGAAAATTGCTCAGAGTGTTTTTCAAGAGATCCCCGGTGATATGATCAACGGGCCAGGAACTGTCAATTTCAGTTTCGAGATCATGCGACGGGGTTGTGGCACCCAGACAGATTGTGGCTATATACTCCTTGTCAAGGTCTTTGAATTCATCAGCCCGTTTTGTGAATTTACCAGTGCACAGGATCATGAGCCCTGTTGCAAGGGGGTCGAGTGTCCCTGCATGTCCTACCTTCACCTTCATTATTCCGGGTAGGCTGTTTATCATGATCCTCACCTTGTTTACCAGGTCAAAGGAGGTCCAGTAGAGAGGCTTGTCAAAGAGGAGGATCTGTCCCTCCTCAAAGGCTGAGATCTTTTCAGAAGACATTAAAGCCGAGTAAAATTGAAAAAATGCCTGCAATGATACAATAAACTGCAAACCAGGCAAGACTCCCTCTCCTTACGAGTGATATCATCCATTTGCAGGCCAGGTACCCAGTAATAAAAGCCGTCAGAAAGCCGGCAGCAATAATATAAAGTGATGTGTCGCCTTGTGAAAAGTTCCCTTCTAACAGCTCAACCACATTTGCTCCTATGACAGGGATCAGGACCATGAGAAATGAAAACTTCGCGATTTCCGATCTTTTATTGCCGATTATAAGTCCTGTTGAAATTGTAGCTCCCGACCTTGAGATGCCCGGCAGCACCGCAATCGCCTGGGCGATCCCGATGATGAAAGAGTCGATGTACGAAATTGAACGTTCCCTGGGTTTTACCAGAACCGTAAGCCAAAGCACACAAGCCGTAATAAAGAAATTGACGCCAAGCGAAACCATATTCCCCGTAAAGAACCTTTGTTCGATCCTGTGAATGAATAAACCTACGATTGCCACCGGGAGCATTGAAATCATAATCTTAATAAGGTACTTTGTTTCTTCGTTAAGTTTAAATGTTAAAAGCCCTTTAAACAGGGATGCAATCTCATTCCTAAACACGGCTATTGTGCTCAAAACAGTTGCCCCATGGACGGCAACTGAAAAATAAAAATTCGCCTTCGGATCAATCCCAAAGAGGTATTTCCCAAGCTCCAGGTGACCTGAACTGCTTACAGGCAAAAATTCGGTAAGGCCCTGCAGGAGGCCGAGGATAATTGCTTCAGGTAGATTCACAAGCTGGAAATTTGTCAGACTTATTTGTCAGAACTCTTCGGCTTTTTCATGATCGCCCATATCTCGAAGGCAAATCCGGCAAGGACTACAAGGGGGGCCAGGGTTATTCTCCTGAAGCTGAAGATATTGTCACTGAACACATTAGGATCCTTCGATCTGCCTCCAAGCATCAGAAGAAATCCGATCACGATAATTGCAAAGCCGATGGCAAGCAGTTTATAGTTCTCCCTGCCAAGTGCAAAATTCGGCTTTTCCTTAATTTCGTTCTTTATTGCCATAGTTCAACTGTATAGTTTGTCCTCAGATATAACCAGATAGCTGTTAACCGAAAAATATGTGGAAACAAGGTTCATCAATACACCGATTATGATGATTGAAATGCCCAGAAGGGCAAGTAGTTTTGTGCTTTCAAACGAGAACATCATTAAAAGCTCTTTCTCAATAAGGTAAAGTAGCCCCAGAACCATCAGCATCGAAATCAGCGATGCAAGGAGACCGTGATAAATGCTCCTCACAAGGAACGGTTTCCTGATGAACGATCTGGTAGCACCGACCAGCTGCATTGTCCTGATCAGGAACCTTTTCGAATAAATCGATAATCTAATTGTATTATTTATTATTGTTACAGCAATCAGAAAAAGGACAGAGCTTATTACAAGCAAAAAAAGGCTTATCTTCCTGACATTCTCATTTATAAGAAAAAGAAGTGATTCCTCGTAATAAACTTCCTGCACAAACGGATATTGAAGTACATACTTTTCGATCTTTGCAATACTGTCAGGGCTGGTGTAACCTGCATAAAGATACACATCGATCGAAGGGGGAAGCGGATTATCACCAAGGAAGCTGATAAAGTCCTCACCAAGATCCTCCTTCATCTTGACCGCTGCATCATCCTTTGATACGTATTCAGTTGATTTTACATAGGGCTTTGCATCAAGGTCCTTGCGCAGCATCCTGATATCTGCTTCCCTTGCATTATCGTCGAGCATTACTGAGAAGGAAAGGCTTTCCCTGAAATAATCAGAAAGTTCCCTGGCATTAATGATCACAAGCCCGAGAATGCCAAGTAAAAACAGAACAAGCGACACGCTTATGACCAGTGTCAGATATGAGCCTCCGAGGCCGGCTTTTGAAAATCCTGTTGATTTTTTCTTCACCTGAGTCTTATTCCTCTGTCGGGGACTAATCCACAATTGTTATCCATCCGAATTCATCGGGCTCGTCCCCGTATTGAATACCTGTAAGTTTATTATAGAGCTTTGTTGTGGCCTGACCTGCCTTACCGTCCTTGCAGAATTCATATGTTTTGTTCATTTCGGGATCGTCAATCCTTGCAATCGGACTGATAACGGCCGCAGTGCCGCAGGCTCCTGCTTCGGTAAATTCTGCCAGCTCCTCCACCGGCACCTGGCGCCGCTCGGTCTTCATTCCGAGGCTGCCTGCCAGTTCAATCAGGCTCATATTGGTTATTGACCCCAGTATCGACTCCGACTTCGGTGTAACATATGTGTTATCCCTTATCCCGAAGAAGTTGGCAGGGCCGCATTCGTCAATGTATTTCTTTTCCTTCGCATCGAGGAAGATAGCGCTTGCATAGCCTCCCTCCTTTGCCGCTATTCCGGCCCTCAGGCTTGCCGCATAATTACCGCCTACCTTAAAGATGCCTGTCCCTTTGGGTGCCGATCTGTCAACATCCCTGCAGATAAGCATTTTCACCGGCTTTATGCCTCCCTTGAAATAGGGTCCTACCGGCGTGACAAATACTATGAACGTATACTCCGACGCAGGCTTCACCCCGACCTCGGCACCGCTTCCGTAGAGAAGCGGCCTGATATATAATGTCGCACCGGAACCGTAAGGAGGGATGAATCTTTTGTTCAGGTTTATCACGCGGAAAATCGCTTCCCTGAATTTTTCAACCGGTAAAGCAGCCATTTTAATTCCGCCTGCCGAAAAGATCAGTCTTTTTGCATTCTCCTCCCACCTGAATAACCTTACCCTGCCATCCTTTCCCATGTAGGCCTTAAGCCCTTCAAATGCCTCCTGACCATAATGAAGACCGGTGGCTGCAATATGTATATCAATGTATTCCGAATCTGAGGTCACAAAATCGCCCCATTTACCGTCCCTGTAAGTGCACCGGATGTTATAGTCAGCTTTAATGTACCCGAAGGGCAGGTTTTTCCAGTCAAGGTTCTCCATAATATCAGAATTGAAATATGGGTCAAAAGTACTATTATTATGCGAATTTCCCCGCTTCA
>JBAVOD010000512.1:0-6230 GCA_049691735.1 Bacteroidales bacterium | reverse complement strand
GACCGGACCGGCAAGTATCTGTATTTCTTTGCTTCGACCGATGCAGGACCGGTAGTCAACTGGTTCGATCTTTCAGGCGCTGACATGAGAATGACTAATTCAATATACCTGGTCACCCTCAGGAAGGAACTTATGTCACCGCTTGCAAAAGAGAGTGATGAGGAAAAGGCAAAAGCTGAAAAGGCCGAACCTCCCAAGGCTGTCGAAACCGGGAAAAACAAAAAGGAGATAAAGCCCCCCGTTGCTGATAAGCCTGCTGTCCTTAAAATTGACACTGATGGTCTGCAGGACAGGATAATAAGTCTGCCCGTCAGGGCCGGGAATTATTCTGACCTGGCGGCCGGCGATTCAGGAGAAATATTCTACATTATCAGGCCGTCAATTGCCTCCGAAAACTCAAAGCTCCATAAATACAACCTTAAGGACAGAAAGGATGAGGAGGTGATGGAGCTTAACAGTTATGGAATCTCAGCTGACCGGAAAAAAATGCTCTATATTAAAGGGGAAGTCATTGGCATCACTGCCACCGGCAAAAAGCCTGAACCCGGCAAAGGGATAATCAACACCGGTGCAATTTCGGTAAAAATCGATCCGCAGGCTGAATGGCCGCAGATATTCGATGAAGCATGGAGGATAAACAGGGATTATTTCTACGATCCCGGAATGCAGGGAGCCGACTGGAATGCCATTAAAATAAAGTATCAGCAGTATCTCCCCGACATATCATGCAGAAGTGATCTTTACAGGATTATCCAGTGGATGCTGAGCGAGCTCAGCGTCGGGCACAGCTACCTCAATCCCGGCGACAGGTTTTATGAGCCAACGCGGGTTGGCGTCGGGCTTCTGGGGGCAGATTATTCAGTTTCATCAAACAGATACAGGATAGATAAGATATACGGCGGGCTCAACTGGAATCCCGACCTGAGGTCACCCCTGACCGAGCCCGGGCTGAATATCAGGACCGGTGAATACATTCTAGCAGTCAACGGCAAGGACGTTACTGCCGGCAGTGATATTTACAGCTTCTTTGAAAAGACCGACGGTAAGATCGTCGAGCTGACAATAAATGACAGGCCCGATTATGCCGGTTCGAGGACGGTGAAGGTTGTACCTGCCGGTGATGAGTCATCGCTCAGGAACCGCGAATGGGTTGAAGGGAACCTCAGGAAGGTGACTGAAGCAACCAAAGGACAGGTTGCATACGTTTACGTACCCAATACTGCCGGGGCAGGTCATGAGTATTTTAAGAGATACTTCTTTCCTCAGGCTGACAGAAAGGCCATCATTGTGGATGAACGTTTTAATGGAGGAGGCTCACTTGCCGATTATTATATCGACATCCTGCGACGCCCGTTGCAGGCTTACTGGAATATGCGGTACGGAAAGGATCTGAAATCGCCGTCAGCTTCCATCCAGGGACCAAAGGTCATGATAATAGACGAAACAGCAGGATCAGGAGGGGATTTTCTGCCCTGGATGTTCAGAAAATTCGGTCTGGGTACGCTAGTGGGCAGGAGGACATGGGGCGGACTTGTAGGGATACTTGGGTTCCCCGAGCTGATGGATGGCGGCTCGGTAACCGCACCGAATGTCGCAATATGGACAAAAGACGGGTTTGTGGTTGAAAACAAAGGTGTTGCCCCCGATATCGAGGTGGAGCAGATGCCGGCTGATGTCATTAACGGGAAGGATCCCCAGCTTGAGAAGGCAATTGAAGTTGTGATGAAGGAGCTGGAGAAAGATCCGCCTGAAGTTCCGGTAAGACCGCCATATCCGGTAAGGGTGAGGAAGTAGGAAGAAGGCGGGGGTAACAGCGATCAAAGACCCCTCTGCCCGCTGAGGGCGGGCACCTCCCCTGGGAGGGGAGGATGTACAGGCTATAGAATGCACAGATCAGAGCAGGGCACAATTAATCAATGACTTAGATAACCGACAAATGTACACTTACAAGTACCTTCTTGAATTCACCAGGGCAGTATTCCGGAAGATGGGCTGCAGCCAGGCTGATTCGGAGATCATAGCGGATGTATTCATGGCAGCTGAGCTGAGAGGCCTGTCATCGCACGGGATGCTCAGAATAAAGGATTATTATGAGCTTTGGAAGGCGGGAAGGATCAATGTGAATCCCGAAATAAGGATTATCCGCGAAACTCCGAGCACTGCAGTAGTTGACGGAGACAATGCTGTCGGAATGTTACCTGCGAGGAGGTCGATGGAAATCGCCATTGAGAAGGCGGAAAAAGCAGGTACGGGGTGGGTGGCTGCACGGAATTCGAATCATTTCGGGATTGCCGGGTATTATGCAATGATGGCGCTTGAACATGAAATGGTCGGTATATGCCTTACAAATGCAAATCCGCTTGTGTCACCGACATTTTCAGTAAGCAGGATGATGGGTACCAATCCAATAGCTGTTGCTATCCCGGCAAAGGATCAGCCTCCGCTCGTGGCCGACTTTGCCACAACGCCGATTGCCCGGGGCAAGCTTGCTGTTGCTGAAAAAAAAGGCGAAAAAGTCCCGTTCGGATATGTCCAGGATAAGTCGGGAAGCCCATCGGATGATCCGGCAATTCTCAGGTCGGGAGGTTCCATGCTCACCCTTGGCGGCGACAGGCTTCACGGGAGCCACAAGGGATACTGTCTGTCGGCCATTGTTGATATCTTTTCGGCTGTGTTCAGCGGTGCCAATTTTGGTCCGTTCGTTCCCCCCAGCGTCGCGTTCCTGCCGGTCCCTGAAAAGACTTCAGGCAAGGGCACCGGTCATTTCTTTGGTGCCATGAGGATCGATGCCTTTCAGCCGGCTGATGAATTCAGGGCAAAGATGGATGAGTGGATACTGACTTTCAGGTCGGCCAGGCCTGCTCCAGGACAGGAACGTGTTTTGATTCCAGGCGACCCCGAAAGGGAGGCAGAGAAGCGCATCATGAGGGATGGGATCAGCCTTGTGCCGGCGGTTGCAAAGGATCTTGAACAGGTATCTATAGAGTTGGGAGTTCCGTTTTAGACTGCACGACTTCGGACTGCAAGACCTGCACGACTTGCACGACCCATCACTGATTCATAAACCCCTGATCGTGCAGGACCTGCAGGAACAACCTTGAAAAAGCAACATTATCCTGCTTCGTATACCTGACGTCGGTAAAGACCTGGGCAAGAGATTCCTTTCCGTTTTCAGCAATGAATTGCGCGGTGTCGGCCCTGGACTCCTTCTCCTCGTAGAATCTCCCGATCTGTTCATCAGAATAATCTGAGTATTTTTCCCTGTGGACCACAGCCAGTTGCGGCAGCCGGTCGGGTTGTTCAGGCATTTCGGCCGGCCAGCCCATGGTGATTGCCGTCACAGGCACAACACCCACGGGTAGATCGAGGGCCCTTATTATTTCGTGAGCCATGTAGGTGGCAGTACCAAGATAACATATTCCGAGGCCTTTTGCTTCGGCAGCGATCGCGACTGTCTGGGCAACAAGCAGGGCATCAATTGCGGCCGTCATGAATGACAGGAAGTTATCATATCCGGGAGAAGCTTTGCGAAGGCGGCACCATTTGCTGAACCTGTTGAAGTCAGCGCAGAATGTAAGAAGGACAGGTGCTTCTGTCACCATTTTCTGATTGAAATGGAAAGGGGCCAGAATTGCTTTCCGCCCTGGATCCCTTGTTACTATAATGCTGTATACCTGCATGTTCCCGGTAGTCGAGGCCCTGCACCCCGCTTCCAGGATCTTGTCGAGCAAAGAGTCACTGACCGGCCGGGTCGAATATCTCCGGATAGTCCTGCGTGTAAGGAGGGAATTCAAAGGATCTGACATTGAGTAGGATTAATGAATTTGTGCAAAGGAAATAAAATCTGCCCAATCCGTTGGAACAAGTGGAAAGGATTTTCTTATCTTAGCGTGATCCATTAAAAACCATCGCAGAATTAAAATTAAGAATATGAGCAGACCCGTTACTCTTTTTACAGGCCAGTGGGCCGATCTTCCCTTTGAAACAGTATGCAGCAAGGCCAGTTCGTTCGGATACGACGGGATTGAGCTTGCCTGCTGGGGCGACCACTTTGAAGTGAACAAGGCAACCGAAGCCTATTGCAGCGACAGAAGGAAAACCCTTGAAAAGCATGGGCTGAAATTATTTTCAATTTCAAATCATCTCGTTGGTCAGGCTGTCTGCGACAGGATCGACGAAAGGCATAAAAATATCCTTCCCGGTCATGTCTGGGGTGATGGTGATCCGGAAGGTGTGCGCAGGCGTGCAGCCATCGAAATGATCAAAACAGGGGAAGCTGCAAAAATGCTTGGGGTTCAGGTCGTAAACGGATTTACGGGAAGCCCTGTCTGGCATCTTGTCTATTCCTTCCCCCCTGTACCGCCGGAGATGATAGATAAAGGATATGCAGAATTTGCAGAACGATGGACTCCCATCCTTGATGCGTACAAAGATCTTGGTATAAGGTTTGCACTCGAAGCGCATCCGACTGAGATCGCATTTGATATCGCTTCGGCTGCAAGGGCGCTTAAGGCACTCAATGGACATCCCTCTTTCGGATTCAATTACGATCCATCGCATTTCGGGTACCAGGGTGTTGATTATGTAAAGTTCATATACGAATTCGGCGATCGTATTTTCCATGTTCACATGAAGGATGCCGGCTGGTCGGATGTCATGACAGATGCAGGTGTCTTCGGAGGCCACACCGAATTCGGGAGCAGGGGACGTTACTGGGATTTCAGGAGCCTGGGACGGGGCAATATCAGGTTTGAGGAGATAATAAGGGCTTTGAACCGGATCGGGTATAACGGACCACTGTCGGTAGAATGGGAGGACAGCGGCATGGACCGTGAACATGGGGCAAGGGAAGCTCTGGCATACGTCAGGGCTGTTGATTATGCTCCGTCAGGAATAGCATTTGATTCGGCATTTGATAAATAAAAACAGCATCCTCAAAAAATCCTTTATATTAACTAATCTAACCCTTAAATGACTTCAATTAACAAAACCCACTTGTTCAATGCAAGTTGTGTTGCATTGGTAGTAACAGCCCTGGCTTTTGCCACCAGGGGTTCATTTGTGGAAGCCTGGGCAACCGAATTCAACCTTACCCATACACAGGTAGGATGGATAGTCGGTACCGCTTTCTGGGGCTTCACGCTTGCAATGATTTTCGGCGGTCCTCTTGTTGACATCATTGGAATAGGCCGGATAATTGCGATAGCTTTCTTCTGTCATGTTACCGGAATTGTTCTCACAATTGCTGCAACAGGATTCTGGTCGTTGTTTATCTCAACATTATTTATCGGCGTCGCTAACGGAAGTGTGGAAGCAGCGTGCAATCCCCTGATCACAAGCATGTATACCGGGGAAAAAACACGAAGGCTCAACAGGTTCCATGCCTGGTTCCCTACCGGTATCGTTATCGGGGGGCTCGTTGTTTACCTGTTCAATAACATTGGGCTCGACAACTGGAGGTATGCCATGGGGATCATGCTCTTACCCACGATAGCTTACGGATATATGTTCCTCAACAAGCAATTTCCACAGACAGAAAGGGTTGTTTCAGGATTTACATATAAAGACATGCTCAAAGCATGTGTAAGCCCGCTGTTTTTATTCATGGCTTTCTGCATGTTACTCACTGCCGCAACAGAGCTCGGCACAAACCAGTGGATCGCTGCCCTCCTTTCAAATGCCTCGGATAATCCCATCCTCCTGCTTGTTTGGATCTCGGGAATTATGGCTATAGCAAGGCAGTTTGGCGGTACCATTATCCATAACATGAAATCAACAGTTGTTCTGCTCACATCATCAGTCCTGGCTTTTGCAGGATTGATCCTGATGGGCTATACCAGCGGAGCCGCAGTATTTGCAGCTGCTGGAATATTTGCCCTTGGAGTTGCATTCTTCTGGCCAACCATGCTGGGATTCGTTTCGGAGAATATTCCTCAAACCGGAGCCCTGGGCCTTGCAATAATGGGAGGAATAGGATTCCTTGGAGGTGCAATTGCACAACCTGTGCTGGGGGCAATTTTTGACTCCCAGACAGTAGCTTCTGTTCCTGCAGGCCAGGTCGTTGAACTTCTCAGGACTGCTGCAGAAGGAACTCAGGAGGCTGTTTTATGGGCAACTGCACAGTTAAGCGGAGGGGCTGCAACTCTAAGATATGTTGCAATTGTGCCGGCTGTGCTGATAGTGTTTTTTACTTTCCTGCATTTAAGGCAAAGAAAGAAAGTCCAGTCATG
>JBAVOD010000511.1:0-4505 GCA_049691735.1 Bacteroidales bacterium | reverse complement strand
ATGATAACCGGTAGTCCGCCAGCATAATAAAAATCTTCCATCAGATATTTCCCGGAAGGCATCAGGTTCAACAGAAGCGGCATTTCGCTTCCGAGGTGGTCAAAATCATCAAGTGTAAGATCGACTCCGATCCTTCCGGCCAGGGCAATCAGATGAATAACAAGGTTGGTTGAACCGCCAACAGCAGAGCTTATTTTGATTGCATTTTCAAATGCGTTCCTGGTAAGTATATCCGACATTTTCAGGTTCTCATTCACCATTTCAACTATTCTGTTGCCCGACAGGTGAGCCATAACCTTTTTCCTCGAGTCCACGGCAGGAATTGCAGAGGCCCCGGGTAAAGTCAGACCGAGAGCCTCGACCATAGTGGCCATAGTTGATGCGGTACCCATAGTCATGCAATGGCCGGCACTTCGCGACATGCAACTTTCTGCCTCAATCAGGTCTTCCCTGGTTACAGTTCCTGCTTTCATTCCTTCCGACAACTGCCATGTAGCCGTACCGGAACCGATATCTTTCCCCCTGAATTTACCGTTTAACATTGGTCCGCCGGGTACAACTATTGTAGGCAGATTCACACTTGCTGCTCCCATCAGGGTCGATGGAGTTGTTTTATCACAGCCTGTCAGAAGAACAACGCCATCGAGCGGATTGGCACGGATAGTTTCTTCAGCGTCCATGCTGGCCAGGTTTCTCCACAGCATTGTGCCCGGTTTCATAATAGTTTCTCCAAGCGACATTACAGGGAATTCCAGAGGAAATCCTCCTGCTTCATAAACGCCACGTTTCACTATTTCTGCAAAATCCCTTAAATGACCATTGCAGGGTGTCAGGTCTGACCAGGTATTGCAGATACCGATTACAGGCTTGCCTCTGAACATATGATCGGGATGACCCTGGTTTCTGAGCCAGCTGCGATGAACGAAACCCATCTTGTCATCTTTCCCGAACCATTCTGTACTCCTCAGGTAAGATTTCTTTCCCATTTAGTCTAAGATTACTTATTTAACGTAAGTCCAACATAAGAGAATTAAAAGTATATTTTATTGTCAAAATATTAATGAGTTACTAACGATATTTATGAGTTGAATTATCGGAAAGCATTAAATTCGTCGATAATTATTAATCCACCTTCCGTGGAACACATGTATGTAACTGGAATCCTGCACTTTCGTTAAATATTGTCAATAGGCCTGCATTTAGTATTTTATCAAATAATTACATAAGATTATGAATCATACAAATCTCCGGTCTACATGGAATCACCTGAGAAAAAATAAATTTCATGCATTATTGAATGTATTTGGTCTTGCTGCAGGCCTGCTTTTTTTTGTTCAGCTTGTCATATACATCGGATATGAAAAAGGATATGATAAATATTTTAATTCCGGTGACCGGGTCTATCGTATAAATTATGACATCACACAGAATGGGGAAAAGGTGCTTCATTCTGCCAAAACTCCGCGCAGGCTCTTCAGGGTTCTGAAGGAAGAGATCCCTGAAATTGAGATGAGCGCAATGACCTATTATGAGGATGTACTTGTCCGTTATAATGAGCAGCTTTTCAGTGAACAGAGAGATCTGTGGGTGCAGGGCGATTTTACCGGAATATTTGAACTGGAAATGATCAGTGGTGAAGCAAAATTAAACGATGCCTGGAATTGCATAATTTCCGAATCAAAAGCCAGAGAAATATTCAAAAATGAGGATCCGATCGGGAAAGTTATTTTGGTAAATGAGGGCATGCATCATAAAATCACAGGTATCTTTAAGGATCTGCCCGCTAACTGCCACATACACTGCGATTATTTTATGCCAATACAAACCTGGGTGGAATCAGGAGGAATTCCACACGAAGAAAACTTCTTCGGTTCGGGTTGGTGGACCTATGTAAGAATTAAGAAAGGTGCCGATCCCCGGATAGTTGATAAAGATCTTAAGCAAGTCGTTAATAAATATTTTACATTTCTTGAGAGACAGAAACGTACCGGGAAATTATCACTGCAACCTCTTGAAAAGCTGCATTTCAGTACAGACCGCGACGGTGAATTCGGTACGAGTACAGGTGAAAAATCGGTAGATGCGCTGATTCTTACCGGGGCTCTTATCCTGATTGTGATATGGATGAATTATGTAAACCTTTCAACAGCCATAGCACGCAAAAGACTCGATGTTTTTGCGACCCACAGGAAGCTGGGCGCAACCAGACTTACATTATTCGGGATGTCGCTCTCTGAGGCGGTAATTATTAATTCGGCAGCAATAATTCTCGCGTTGATAATGTATTTTCTTACCTCGGATTTATTCAGCCGGTTGATTAACACTCCCATTTCAGACGGATTTATCAACTATTCAAATATCATAGTTTTGACTGGTGTGTTAATTGTAGTTGGGATAATCGTAATGGCTTTTATAGGCTCTATACCCTCCTTAAAGGTAAATCCTGCACTTTTGCGGCAAAAAAAAATAACGAGAAACAGCGGTTCTCTCTGGCTGGTGGGGATCCAGTTTTTTATGTCATGTTTTCTTGTAATATGCACATTAACGGTAAACAGGCAGATACGCTTTATGGAGAAAGCCGATCTTGGTACAGACCTCAACCAGGTGATTGTACTCAGGGGCGCAGCATCGACGCATACCGATTCGTTGCGCAGGGAACACTTCAATGCATTTCGCGACGAGGTACTTCAACTGAATGAATTTAAAAGCGGGACAGCAAGTATGAATGTCCCCGGACAGCCAATGAGGTTCAGAATAAATAACCTTTCGCAACCTGATATTTCGGGTGAATTGAAACGTGAAGTTACCTCAGGCCATATAGACGACGGGTATATCGATACCTACGGCTTGAAACTGCTTGCCGGAAGGAACTTCGAACAACCCATAAGACTCGATTCGGCCAAAACCATCATCACGGAATCGCTTGTGAAAATTCTGGGGTTTACCTCCCCTGAAGATGCTGTGGGGAAGCAATTAAGAATAGGCAACAATAATTTTACCATCAAGGGTGTGGTAAACGATTTTCACCAGGAGGGATTAAAAAGACCTTCCGAACCTGTCATTTTTATTCACCGGCATCCGTTTGAATTTGGATTTTATTCTTTCAGGACCAGGGGGGATATTCAAAAATCGTTGGCTCAGCTTCAGCTAATCTGGCCAAAACACTATCCCAATGACCCCTTTGACTACTTTTTAAGCAATGAGTATTTCAACCTCCAATATAATGAAGAGATCCGGTTAATCAGGATTTTAACTGCGTTCATGTTATTTGCCATCATGGTAACTGCACTCGGATTGTTCGGTCTGGTCAGTTCTATTGCTGAACAACGCACAAAAGAGATCGGTTTCAGAAAAGTGAATGGTGCCACGGTAAAAGATATTATGTTCCTGATGTTGTCATACTTCATAAGGTTCGAGATCCCTGCCTTTATACTGGCCTGCCTTCTTGCCTCTGTAATCATGCGTAAATGGCTTCAGGGATTTGCCTATCAGACTACTATCAGCTGGTCGATTTTTGCTTTGACAGGGATTATTGCGTTTATAATAGCAACAGTTTCGGTTATAACTCAGAGTTATAAAGCCGCAACAAAGAACCCTGTTGATGCCCTGAGATATGAATAACAGTGGTACAGGAAAGTCCCCCCTGGGGGATTTAGGGGTTAAAAGGAATCGAATTGCAAAAAGCAATCGTGCTGCTTAATGAACCCCCATTTGGGGGCAGGGGGCATTTATTCATTTTAAACCGCACACCGCATTACTATTATTTCTCCGGGCTTCATTGAAACGTCATATTCATAAACCTTCTTAAGGGTCGGTGATGATGGAGGCGTTGCCGAATGTATCAAAGGAGCCTTTATTTCAGGAATATTAAAAAATGGATTCGTATTCAGAACTTTCACCGGTTTAAGCCCCTTACCTTTAAGCGGGTAATACGAACGTATACGGCAATTCCCTCCTATTGAAGATTTTACAGAAGCCGTGGTTAATTCATTATTCTTCCACTGAATATCCACTTCAAAACCGCCTCTGGCTTTAAGTCCTCTGACACTTCCTTCTTTCCAGGCATCAGGTAATGCCGGTAACAAATGAATTGCCCCATCCTGGCTTTGCAGAAGCATTTCGGCAATGCCTGAGGTACACCCGAAATTGCCATCGATCTGGAAAGGAGGGTGAGCATCAAACAGATTGGGATATGTACCGCCTCTTTGTCTTGCGTTGGGTTGTATGGAAGGCGTCAGCTGGTCAGTGATCAATTTAAATGCATGGTTCCCGTCAAGAAGTCGTGCCCATAGGTTTACCTTCCAGCCCATCGACCATCCTGTTGATTCGTCGCCTCTGGCAATAAGAGATGTCCTTGCTGCAGAAAACAATTCCGGTGTACGATACGGAGATATCTGGTTTGAAGGGAAGAGGCCATATAAATGAGAAACATGACGATGTTTATCGTCCATGCTGTCCCAGTCGTCCATCCATTCCTGCAACTGGCCCCACTTACCGATCTGCAT
>JBAVOD010000510.1:0-1600 GCA_049691735.1 Bacteroidales bacterium | reverse complement strand
ATTATATCCTGTGTACGTTCGGTTACAGGTGGAGGGGGTGCGGGAGCAACATAGATCTTTTCCTTAGGTGGTTCAAGGTTCTGCATGCTGACCTGAACGTATCCGCCCCCGCCGCCAAGGATCCGCTCATCCTTAGGGCGCAGTAGGAAGGGAATAATAACAGCTGCCGCAACCAGAAAAGAAGCAATTATTGTTCCCTGTAAGATGACAGAATTGTATTTTTTCCGTAACTGGTAAGCTCCGTAATCCTTGTTCCGTTTTTCAAAAACCAGGTCATCGAAGTCGGAAAATTTCTGTTGATGAGAAGTTTTTGAAGCGGATATTTTATCAGACCACTTAATTTTCACCTTTTCCGGTCCTTCCCTCCAATAAATTAATTACCTCGCGTCAATAAGGGGGCAAATCCTTTTGTTCTTAAGCCAAAGGCAATCGCCCCGCTATAATTCCCGCAAAAATACAAATAAGCCGTTTCAATACAAAGGAAGTATGACGCATTTCGGCCGGATTTGTATTTATCATTTTTTTCTTACATTTGAAGTGTCTGAATCTGAAGGTATAGCTGCTGCTTGCGTGCAGGGCTTAACTGGCGATAAGATTTTGTTTTTCAGGCGTTATTATTCCGGGGGTTTAGCTCAGTTGGCTAGAGCGTGTGACTGGCAGTCACAAGGTCAGGGGTTCGATTCCCCTAATCTCCACTCTGATACTGTGTAATTTAATGCAAAACCCTGTAAACTTAACATTTACAGGATTTTGCGTGTTTTTAAATGCCAACCTGGTGCCAGCTTAGTGCATACCTCTTTCCAAAAAGCATCGCGGTTTTGCTGTACCTCCTGCTGTTAAATACCCCTCTTTACAAACTGAAAGCTGCTCCGTTACTTTCCGTCGCTTACGGCTGAAGTTGGCTTTTTATGAGCAAAAGTTGATTTAGCTCTTAACTCCGGTCTGTTAAAATAACGGTTCCTGGCCTCTTCGGGATCAGCTCCAACAGCAATATAAATTTTTGTCCTGTGATTTATGACAACTACCTGCATTTTCGAGATATCAGGCGATTTATGAATAATCTGTTTTTTTTCCTGCATATTCAAACTCCTTATTAATTTCGTTTCAAACCTTCCTGCTTATTACTTAACAGGTGATCTTATACATACTTAGCCAGTCGCTATAAGATGTTTCCGGCCAGATAAATCTATACCAATGTATTGGAAGTGTTAAGAGAATTTCCTCCGTTCGCTTGAATTTTTTTTCGAACTCTTTAAATAAAACTATTACGTTTTATTTATTGCCTTAACTGGAGGTACAAAAGATACGCTTATGGACTACATTATAATAGCACCTTTTAACGGCAGTATTTATAATAAGTCAAAGATACGCATAATTATCGGTCTTTCCTGTCATCGAAAGCAATAATCGGGAAACCCGCCCCTGTGTCGCTCCTCCGGAGCTCATAGTCTACGAGACAGCCCTACCCCCCGGTTGGCACCCTAATCTTTGTACACAACTTTTCTTCATAAAGGCCGAATTTAAATTTTGATGGTCCAACACTATTGCCTTTATTTATATTGATCTTCAATTCAAAGCCAGCGGCTTTGAAGTCCAATAT
>JBAVOD010000509.1:0-5673 GCA_049691735.1 Bacteroidales bacterium | reverse complement strand
ATTAATTGCCTCTATTACCCGAGCATGGATGGATAGGAATAAAGTCATTTCTGACACTCAGGGAGGCTTTGAATCTATGTAGGAAACTACTTAACATACTACATAGAACCTACGGAGCTCGGAAGCTGTGCACGGTCTTCTGCGTTCATGGATGGGCTTTGCGGGCTTCTTCCCCCCTTCTTCCAATATATCATCCTATGAATTGTCAATTAATTCCGCCGTAGGATTCCTTTATCGATTAAAAAAGATGTGTACAAAGAGTAGTTTGGGTAAGTCGGGAGGGGCAGATTAAAACTGCTCTTTTTTAAACTCTTTAAACCTATTTGGCTTAATTTTGACGCAAGTATTAAAAGCTGATGGAACCGTTATACGTAAAGTCCGATCGTTATATTCAGTGCAGGCTTTGCCCTCATCTGTGCAAAATATCTGTGGGGAAAAAAGGCATATGCGGAGTAAGGAAAAATACCGGTGAGAAGATCGCGCTGATGACTTACGGTGTTCTATCGGGTTGTTCATCCGACCCGGTGGAAAAGAAGCCACTGTACCATTTCTTTCCCGGAAGCAGTATTTTGTCTGTGGGATCATACGGATGCAATCTGAGATGTGACTTCTGCCAGAACTGGCATATCTCCCAGAATACTGGCGAAAATTTCAGAATAAATACAAGTCCCTTAAATATCGTTGAAGAAGCACTTGCCGCAAAAGATAATATTGGCCTGGCATTTACATACAATGAACCGGTTATCTGGTTTGAATTCATGAAGGATACGGCCGTGATGATCAGGGATAAGGGCCTTTACACGGTTTTGGTCAGCAACGGGTACGTAAATGAGGATCCGCTAAGGGAAATAATAAGCTTCACCGATGCATTCAACATTGATCTTAAGGCGTTTAACCCTGATTTTTACAAAAAGCTCACAGGGGCTGATATCGGGCCGGTAAAAAATAGCCTGAAGATGGTCTCACGTGCAGGCAGGCATCTTGAGGTAACAACGCTGATTATCCCGGAACGGAATGACTCAGACAGGGAGATGGAAGATGAGGCTAAATGGATCGCCGGTGAACTGGGTAATGAAACGCCGCTTCATCTCAGCAGGTATTTTCCGATGTACAAAAGGCAGGATCCCGCAACTCCGCAGTCAACTCTCGACAGGCTTTTTGAAGTAGCATCAAAGCACCTCAGATATGTTTACCTGGGGAATGCCGGACCGGGGCGAGGTCAGAACACGTCGTGCAGCAGGTGCGGTGCGACCGTTACAAAAAGATCGGGCTATTCCATCAGATTACTTAACCTTGACAGCGGGGGCAAATGTACCACATGCGGAAACGAGGTCTACAGGAATTTCAGGCTTCCTTCCCCGACAGGGCGCTAAGGCTCTTGCATAAATTATCAACCCCCGTAAAGAGATTTTTCTCAATTTCCCTGAAGTGTTTCTTTAAAGCCTTCTGATCCTCCCTTGCATCTGGATTGTTTATACGCGTGATAAGATCGTTCCTCAGTGCGACAGCATCCGAAATGATACCTGATACTTCGTCGGCCTTATCATCGGGATGTAAGGTCCCGAAGGTGAAACAGTCAGAAATCACTTCGAATATCAGGCTGTTTATGTCTTTTTTCAGTTTTCTAACACTTGGCATATCTGCAAATATTATTTTATGGGTTACAAAAGTAACAAAATAAACTATTTTAACAGGTAATGAGACGTCAAGTGTTCATTACGAACCGATGAATACTCTCATTGGCCTTTTCAAGATAAAGCTTCCGGAGTTTCTCAATAAGAGGTATCCTGACATTGAAATAAACGTCACCGATACAATTGAACTGCAGTACCATCGGCGATGTTCCTGTCATGAAAACTGCTTCATAGTCCGAAACCGAAGGTACGGGAACACACTTAAACTCAACCCGGATATTGTTCTCATTGCAGATCTGAAGAATGTATCTTCTGGTTATGCCGTTCAGAACGGTATTGTCAGGAGCTGTAACAAGGATGTCATCCTTAAGAAAAAAAATATTGGACCTGCTTCCCTCGGTTATCTCGTTTTCCTCATTTACGAGGAGGGCCTCATAACCGCCTTCAAGTATTAGTTTATGATAGATCGACGAGCGCAGCTTGTGATTTATGACCTTGGATTCGGGGTCTTTTCTTTCAGCA
This sequence comes from Bacteroidales bacterium, assembly GCA_049691735.1. Classification (GTDB taxonomy): domain Bacteria; phylum Bacteroidota; class Bacteroidia; order Bacteroidales; family VadinHA17; genus LD21. The sequence continues at coordinate 3,517 of JBAVOD010000509.1, read as the reverse complement.
TGAAACAGGATCCCCTTCACTCCCTGCTTATACTGTTCATCCGAAGGATAAATAGGCTCAATAAAATAAACCAGGTAGTTCGTTGTTCCCTGATTATAATTGAAAACAATTTTAAGGTTGAAATCCTTCCTTCGTTCGGTCTTAACAAGGTTGATGATATCCTGTCTCAGATCCCCGACTTCAGCCAGCATCTCCTTTTTCCGGATCCGCAGGCTTGATGCAAGTCTTTCCATATGATCGTGAAAAAAGACAGGACTCGATTTTACCATTCGTATTACCTCGTAAATTGAGTCTCCTTCGTAAACAAGCGAATTATCGAATTGATCGGATGGCAGCAGTCGTCCGTTGCGTATAAATTTTTTACCAAAACATTCTTCCATCACATTCAGTTTATAAAAGCAAAAATACAAACATTCGGGTTTTCAGGTCTGATTTCTGCATATATTAGCAATTGGTAAGACAACGGAATGATGAAAAATGTATGCGATTGTTGACATAGAAACAACAGGCGGGAGTTCGAGGTTTGAAAAGATAACTGAGATCGCGATATATCAGCATGACGGGGAGAAGATAACCGGCGAATTCGTAACGCTTATTAACCCCGGAATAAATATCCCGTATTTTATAACAAGTCTTACCGGAATCTCAAATGAAATGGTGGAGGATTCGCCAAAATTTTATGAAGTCGCACGGGATATTGTTGAGCTTACCGAGGGCAGGACATTTGTGGCTCATAACGCACGGTTTGATTATTCATTCATAAGACAGGAATTCAAGACTCTCGGATATAATTTCAAACGGAACATAATAGATACGGTCGCACTTTCCAGAAGACTTATCCCGGGGCACCGTTCATACAGCCTCGGAAACATCTGTAAGGATTTGAGCATCACCATTAACGGCCGCCACAGGGCAGCCGGTGATGCCCTGGCCACTGTAAAACTGTTCGAAATGCTTATGGGAAGGGACAGGGAGATCAACGGGTCACAGTCGAACCTGAATAGAAACATAAGGATCCCGAAACTGAATTCCTGCCTTGATATCTCCAAAGTAGAAGCAATACCCGAAGAGCCCGGTGTCTATTATTTCTACAATGAACAACGTGATCTTATATATATAGGCAAGAGCAGGAACCTGTTGCAAAGGATCAGGACACATCTCTCAAACAACACCACAAACCGTGCAATGGAAATGCGCGATCTGATAGCCGACATTGACTGGGAGGTTACAGGCAGCGAACTGATCGCCCTTCTAAAGGAATCGGATGAGATAAAAAGAAATAAGCCTGTGTATAACAGGGCCCAGCGCAGGACAGGGTTCCAGTATGGCATTTTCTGCCACACCGACAATAACGGCTATATAAATTTTTCCTGCAGCCATCTTGACGACAATGATTCACCCGTCGCTGTCTTTACAAGCAGGCAAAGGGCAAAAGCAAAGCTCGAATCGCTTGTCGAAAAGTATGACCTGTGCCAGAAGCTCTCCGGCCTCTACGATGCTTCGGGTCCGTGCTTCCATTATCATGTTGGCGTATGCAGGGGCGCCTGCATCGGCAAGGAATCCGGCACAAAATACAATGAAAGGGCAAGGAAGGCTGCCGAGGAATTCATCTTTACAAGACGGAATTTCTTTATTATCGACAGGGGCAGGCATGAGGATGAACGCAGTGCCGTGAAAATAGTCAACGGTCAGTACACAGGTTTTGGTTACTTCAATATCAATGAGATAGGATTCGGCCTCACCGCTGTTCACGATTGCATTCAGCCATCGAGAGATAATTCCGATATACACGTAATACTCAGGCAGTATCTGAAAAGCTACAAATTCGAAAAGATGATTGAATTCTGATCTCCAAATCATATATTTGCTGTAAGCATAATAAACCCGGTCATGCCTGTTTTCACAAGAACCACCAAAAACCTCATCCTTAAGATCGATGAGTTCTTTGACAATATTGATCTCGGACTGCTTGTTTTCAGGGAAGGCGTAAAGGCTTACCTTGACAAGGACATGGAAGCTTTCGACAGGCACAGCAAAAAAGTCGAACAGCTCGAGAACAATGCCGACAAGCTTCAGAGGTCGATCGAGAACGAGATGATAACTCATTCCATTCTTCCGCAACACAGAGCTGAAGTAACTTCCCTTATCGATGTTCTGGATGAGATCATCGATACAATCAAGTCATCGCTCAACGAGCTCGAAATTGAAATGCCCGACATCCCTCCTTCTCTTAACAACAATTTCATAAGCATAATGGAAGCCTCGGTGTGCGCAGGCGAGGAGCTCATACCAGCCGCCAGGGCTTATTTCAGGGCACCTTATACTGTGAGGGAGAAGCTGCTGAAAGTATATTATTTTGAAAGCGAAACCGATAAGGTTGCCAGGAGCACGACCAAAGTGATCTTCCAGGAAATGAATGAGCTCGATCTCGCCCGCAAGTCACACCTGAGGTACATTATCCATCACATCGAAAACATATCTGACAATGCACAGAAGGCTGCAGACCTGCTTTCGGCCATGGCAATTAAGCTGGTAATGTAATGATAATATTCTTCCTTACCAGCGGGCTTTTCCTCGGGTGGTCGCTTGGTGCGAATGATGCTTCAAATGTTTTTGGCTCTGCCGTAGGGTCAAGGATGATAAGCTTCCGCAAAGCCGCGATCATAGCTTCGATCTTTGTCATCCTGGGAGCGGTGATCCAGGGTTCGGGCGCGACCCAGACCCTCGGAAAGCTTGGCGCAGTCAACGCAATCGGCGGCTCATTCACAGTCGCTCTTGCAGCAGCTGTCACAGTATATCTGATGACGAAGTTCGCCATTCCTGTTTCGACTACCCAGGCAATCGTCGGGGCAATTATCGGCTGGAATATATACACAGGCAACACCACTGATACCACGACATTGTCGCAAATTGTAAGTACCTGGATATTTGGTCCCATCCTTGGCGCGGTATTCGCCGTCCTGTTGTATATGCTGCTGAGGCGGTTCAAGAGGAAGGCGAAAATTCACCTTGTAAGGTTTGAATCATACATAAGGACCAGCCTGCTGATTGTCGGGGCCTTTGGCGCATACAGTCTGGGTGCCAACAATATCGCGAATGTAATGGGGGTATTCATACCAGCCTTTAATCTGAACAGCATTGACCTCGGAATTTTTACCCTGAATTCATCTCAGCAGCTGTTCCTGCTTGGAGGAATTGCAATTGCTGCCGGAATTCTTACATATTCAGACAGGGTAATGGAGGTCGTCGGAGGAAGCATAGTGGAACTTTCGTCAGAAGCAGCCCTTGTAGTTGTTCTTGCACAGGCACTTGTGTTGTTCATTTTCTCATCAACCGGTCTGTCACATTTCTTTGTTACTATCGGCCTGCCTCCCATACCCATGGTCCCGATATCGAGCACGCAGGTAATAATAGGCAGCGTGATCGGCATAGGCCTTTACAAGGGCGCCAGGAACATAAATTTCAGGATAGTGGGGGAAATAGCTGCCGGCTGGCTGGCAACCCCGCTGTGCTCAGG
>JBAVOD010000508.1:0-11538 GCA_049691735.1 Bacteroidales bacterium | reverse complement strand
GCATTGAACATCACCTTTACACCAAGTTCCTTCAGCTTTCCGGTGTATGCTGCCGACTCGCCTCCTACGCCATAAACCATTACCAGGTCGGGGTGAAGATCGAGAATAAGTTCCTTGTTAAGGTTGTCCTCGTAGCCTATGTCCTTTATTTCGCCCTTTTCAACCATCACATTGAGCAGGCTGTCGTAAATGAACCTTGTTCCTGAAAAACCGGTGATCGTACCTGCTTCCCCGAGGGCTGATATCATTGCAAGATGGGTTGTCGACATGCAAATAATGTTTCGTACAGGGACCCTGATCATCATTGATGAATCGGGAACGGGGCTGACCCTTGCCCCCCGGGGAACAAGATACCATCTCTGTACAACGCTGGCCGCTCCCTGCCACGGATTGATCACAGTCAGCTGCGAATACCCCTCCTTTTGTTCAATTGTGAACCTCTTCGCATAAGAAATGACGGGCTTTTCAGGAATTTCAGCTCCCTGTGAGCCGGGGTTCTTCCTTCCGGTGCACGAAACCTGTAAAATGAATGCGATAAGCAGGCATTTATTAATGAACAACAGCAGGGATACCGGCATTACAGATTTAGTTTCATTGTGCAATATCGTCATCTGTGCTCTTGAAATACATATTCCCGGGAAGTATCCCCGCCTGCATTATCGAAGAAAGTGCACCTGTCGGTGAGTACCTCAGCAAGTAGCCCTTCTGCTGGTAATCAACGGCATCGCTGACATAGATCTCGTTAGTTTCGGGATTTACATAGAGCCTGTAGAAGTTCCTGTCCGAATCCCTGATATATACAGTGGATGGCAATGATGCAGCTTCGGTGTCCATACGTCTTACTCCGTTCTGCAGATAATACAAAGCGTGCCCCATCCTGTCGGTCTGCAGGCATGTGGGGGAATCGGTTATTAAAGGAAATTGCATACTTTTCACAATGCTGTTATCCCAGGCATTGATCTCGACAAGCGCGGCGAAATACTGCCTCTGCCATCCGCCGTTGCAGAGGACCCAGAGGTGGTTGTTCCCGTCAATCACCATACTCTCGGGCTCCTGACCGACCTCAATTGAATCGGTGACCTGGTCAGTGGTCATGTCTATTACGAAAATTTTGTTCCCCCCTGCCCAGTGGCTTACAAAGGCCTTATCATAATATGTCACAATTGCCTCTGACGGGTGCTTCATGTTGATGTAGCCCGATATTGAATATGAACGAAGGTCGATGATCGTTATGGAATCGGAGTACAGGCTCGTGACATATGCCTTGTTGTAGGTTGCGAGGGCGATGTACCTGGGAGCGTTAAGGCCGGTTATAGTGGCAACTGATCTTAGCTCGGGCAGCCGTACAATTTCGATCTTACCTGAGTTATTCACAACAATATAAGCATTTCCGCGGATTATTGCCATTGAATATGGCACATCGCCAAGGGGCCGCTGGTTGGCAGTGTAAAACACATCGTTGAAAACCTTCATCGAATCGTATGAAAAGAATGAGAGGGACCCGTTGCCGGCCTTGAAATTGCCTTCGTTCATAACGAAGATGCCGGGACCTGATAAATACGAGTAAGGACCATCGGGAGGTGTCTGATCAAGGCTGAGACAGGAGGCTGATGTGAGCGCGATGACTGCAAATAAAATTCTTGTACGCATTTCTTATTTTTTTAAACGGAACACAAATGAAACATAAAATGCTCTTCCGGGCATCGGATACCACGCAATATTCTCATAACTGACATTGAAAAGATTTTCAGTCATAAAGGTCAGGTCATAAGTTGTTTTTTCAAGATCGAATTTCAGGCCGAGATTTACATTCGTGACTGAAAAACCGGGAATGAACCGGCTGTTGTCGCTGGTAACAAACCTTCTGCCTGTGGAACAGTTCATTATTGACGAATGGAATTTTTTCCATTGCAGGTGCATTGAGGCTTCCATCTGATTTGCCGGAACATAGATGAGCTGCCTGCCGTGCAGGATGCTTTCATCCCCGTTAATGTCGCGCGATCCCGCCCTGGTAAATGAATATGCGGCATCAAGATCAGCGCTGAATTCATTATATGAATATTTCAGGCTCAGCCCCGACTCGAGCCCTGCCGTAATTACCCTGCCGGCATTATCGGCCTGCCACCACGGGGATTCCCCAGGGTGCCACAGTATCATATCGGTTATGAGGTTCCTGTAAATTCCGATCTCATATCCGGCTTTAAGTGAATTAGTGACCGGTACGGTCATCTCCCATGAAAGTTCAGAGATAAACCCTGTTTCATTCTTCAGTGTCGGGTTTCCCCCGGGAAGCCAGTACATGTCGTTCAGGGTGGGGATCTTTGAGATTCTTGTGAAGCCTGCCTTGAGGAAATAGTCTTTTCCGGCGACCGGCCTGATCCGAGCCCCGGCCGAAAAATCGGGGCTCAGTATCCTGTTATCCTGGATTATTCCGCTTACCGAAGCATTTGCCGTGAGCCAGCCGGTAAGCGCAGCTTCGGCCGAGGTTGCAACGGTCATGATGTTCCTGGTAGGCCTGCCCTCATAATTATTTGAATTAACGGCAGTCAGTTCGTTGGTTACGTTTAACCTCAATCTCAGACGATCATTTACCGCCCTTGAAAGGTAACCCTTCAAAATAAAGCTTCCCGAATGGTTCCGCGAATCGATCGAGGCCTGCCTGTTCACATAATCAAGCCTGTCCGAAATAAATGCCCCTGTTACTTTATAGACCGTTGCTGTGCCTGCCGATTCGATGGTGAGCATCGACCTCAGCGACCGGTCATCCTGAGTTTCACCGGGATTGAGCCCCTGCATGCTTGTCGGCTCGGGAAGGTGCCTGAAGGCCGACTGGTACCACAACCTCGCCGAAACAATATTCTTCCGTGTTCTGAAGTAGACCTCCTGCATGAATCCATTCTGCCGTACCCCGTTGTTGGTCCTGGTTTCCCTGACAGGGGTGGCGGCCATTGTATTAAGGAAGGTAAAATCGTTTTCAGCCGACTGAACGAAAGCCTTTGTGACTGACCCGATCCGGGTATTGCCTGTGCTCAGCTTAACAAGGCCCGAATATCTTCCGAAGCTGCCGGCTCCGGGATTCACAATCAGGCCGGTCCCTTTATGCCAGTCGGGCTTCGATTCAAGGTTTATCAGCCCGCCTATCGCTCCGCCAAGTATTTCAGCTGAGCTTCCGCCAGGGAATATTTCGACGCCATCGACGAGGCCGGCAGGGATAAGTGAAAGGTCCGACTGCCCGAGCATCCTGTTTTCGAGTTTTATGTCGTTCCAGGCTACCTTTGTATATCCGGCGCCGGTCCCCCGGAGCGAGGGTGTGGCAATGCCCGCGGGCCCGTAATTTCTGATGTAGATTGACGATGTTCCTGCAACCAGTGCCGCCAGGCTTTCAAATGAACGCTCTGCAATGCGCGAGGAATCGATGGTGATGATCCTGCTGCTTGCAGCCCGTCGTCCCGAAGCACCGGCGTTGATCACCACCTCGCCGATACGGATTGTATCATCCTGGGCGTAAACCTGTTCCTGAAACCCCATCGCAAGGGCGCATGCAATTATGATAAAGGCTCTCTTCACTGTCAACATCCGGCTTAAGCTGACGGGAGGTTTTGCAGGAGGGAATCAGATGACGATTCTGCGCTTTTCTTCCCGAAAGCATTGAACTCAATCAATTCACACGGCAGGTCTTCTGACTTGTCCCGGCCCCGGGAAGCCTTCCCATGGCGCCTTGCGCCACAGTGGCAGGTATTTCACGGAACCATTGTCGCAGATTGCGACCGGGCATCACAGCAGCGGGTACTGTTGCGGATTCTGACCGCATTCCCTCTTAACCGGGATCGTTTTTAAATTACTCAACGACACCGTTACCGATGCAATACAAAAATAGATGATTTTAAGATACGGATATATAAAGGATTTCACCAGTTGTTAACAAACATGATAAAATCAGATCAGTACCGGGTCGTACCGGGTCCTGTTCAACTGTCTGCCTCCGGATCCTTTCTGAAATAAGATGGCGATCGCGGCAGAGGGTTGCCGTAAATGCTCAAGGGATAATGAGAACGGGGAAAATTCTCATCAGCGCCATACAGCTATATTGTGCCGCAGGAGTTCCTCACCACCAGTTCGGGTGAGATGTTGACCTGCCTCTTGTATTTGCTCTTTCCCGAATTCTTTACCTCCGACCAGATCATGTTCGCCACTTTGAGCGCCATTCCTGTGAGCGGTCGTCTGAGGCACGTGACCGGCGAGAACATCAGGTCGAAGCCGATCCCCTCCTCCATCGATATCAGAGCGATATCCTGAGGGACCCGCAGCTTCTTCTTTCTCAGAAGGGTCATGATCTTATAGACCAGGTCGGAATGAAGCACAACCATTACCTCGGCGCTGTAGGGCGGCCGCATGTACTTCTCGATCTCGGCGAACTCAATCTCATCGCTCCCGTTCTGGTGGTCAATCCCGACAACGAGCGGAGCATTCATCCCCTCCCTGCTTCCCACCGATTCCTTCAGCAGGTCGATAACCTGTTTGTCCTTGCCCGTGATGTTGTTCTCGGTAACGATCATGACATTCCTGTAACCCAGCTTCACGATGTGGTCGACAACCCTTTTTGTGCCGTCGGTAAAGTCGGTGCAGACAGTATTGAGCCGCAGTACCTTTACCGATTTTTCAAGGATCACGAACGGATAATCGGCAGCTCTGAGAGCGCGGATCGTGTAGTCATCAGCTGCTTCGCCGACAAGTATCATGCCGCTGTAAAACTTCCTGAAAGCCCCCACGAGCCTGTTGTACCGGCCATCGTCAGGATCCTTGGTAATAATTGAGAACCCTACCCCGATGCTTGCAAAAGCCTTCTGAAGGAACGGAGTGATCTCGTAGATGAAAGGATCGTGAAGCGACGGGACTATCATTCCGATAATTCCGGGTTTTTCCTCAACAGGCATCACCTCCTGGTGATTCTTGGGCAGATCAAAATAACCCATCTGCCGGGCAAGCGCAAGGACCCTCTCCTGGGTGTCCTTCCGGATGCCCTGCTGATCGGCTTTGTTGTTTAATACAAGTGAAACAAGTGTACTTGAGACACCAAGCCTTTCGGCTAAATCTTTGTTTTTAACTTTTTTCCCCATTGTTTTTTCCCCATAAATTTGAGAATCTAAATTAGAAAATAATTTTAGTACTCAATACAATTTTAAGAAAATTTAACAATTGATTGAGACAAAGGTAAATCTGCAACCTATTATTAGAAGCCCCGCCTGCCATGATACCATTATCTAAACAATCAGGCTGTCTATCTTTTAGGAGGGTTAATGCCTCTCTGGCGTGCAGCCTGTTCGAGCCGTTGCTGCCATTTCGACTTCTTAAGGGGCTTTTTCCTGTTTTCCTCGAGAACCGCTAAAACTTTATCAGCGTCAATAAATCTTTTCGAAATTATGTTCTGAAGATAGGTCAGGATGTTCGCAAGGAAATAGTAATATGTAAGTCCCGATGAGAAGTTATTAAGCACCAGCATGAACATCACCGGCATCATGTACATCATCATCTTCATGCCGGGCTGGTCCTGTCCCGGCGATGAACCGGTCATCCTCATCGTTAAAAGCGTGGAGACCGTCATAAGTATGGTGAAGAGACTGACATGATCGCCATATATCGGTATCCTGAACGGCAGTGTCAGTATCGAATCGTATGTCGACAGGTCGGTGGCCCAAAGAAAATGCTGCTGCCTCAGCTCGATCGAAACAGGGAAGAACCTGAACATCGCGAACAGTATCGGGAACTGGAGCAGCTGCGGAAGACACCCTCCCATCGGGTTAGCCCCCGCCCGCTTATACAGGTCCATCGTTGCCTGCTGCTTCTTCATCGCATCCTCCTTTTTGGGATATTTCTTTCCGAGCTCATCGACCAGCGGTTTGAGCACCATCATCTTTGCCTGCGACTGGTACGATTTGAATGTGAGCGGAAGCAGAACGATCTTGATCATTACTGTAAGTATCAGTATGATCAGGCCATATGATGAAATGTATTTCTGAAGCCAGTTGAATATCGGAATGATCACGAACCTGCTGATCCATCCGATGACGCTGCGGCCAAGGAATACTATATTTTCAAGGTCATTGCCCTCCTTCCGCAGTATCGAGATCGAGTTCGGACCGTAATATAATTTCAGTCCCGTTACCGATTCCTGCCCGGGTGTGAAAGGCACTCCCAGCTCGGCGGTATAATATCTTATATATTCAGGCAGCGCGGGGGTTTTCGTTGAAGTAAGCATTCCGTTCTGGAAGTAGTCGTCAGCTATCAGGATCGCAGAGAAGAACTGGTCCTGGAATGCCACCCAGTTAAGCTTTGTCGGAAGGTCCTTTTGCTCGAAATCCTTTTTCTGAGTTGACATCTTGGGTTCGACAGCGTCCTGGTAATACCTGTACTTGAGCCCCGAGTAGTTTTCTTCATTCTGCCTGCCCTTCTCCTGCTGCCGAAGGTACATCCTCCAGTCGAATGTGAGGCTGCTCACGTTGGCTGCGATGATGTTCTGCATCGATTTGAAGGTGACGTTTAGATTGACCATGTACTGCCCCGGGTCAAGCGTGTATTTGTATTCTATGTAGCTGTCGCCTGCGGCTTTCAGCCTGAGCGTAACGCTCTGCGGCTGCGATGATGCATCATAGACCTTCTGGTCCGAAACCGGTGTGAAGAAGAGGTTGTCAGTTTCAACAGCCTTATTGTCGGCGGTGAAGAAGTTAAAGCCGAAGACTGTCGAATCGCCTGAGACAAGTATCAGCGGGCGGCCGTCAAACGTCTTGTATTTCTTAAGGCGTGCCGAGTATACCCGTCCGCCCTTTGGTGAGATCTTAAGCTCGAGGAGGCTGTTTTCGAGCGTGATCAGGCTTGTGTCGCCCTTAACTGCACCTCCGAAGGCACCGTACCGGCTCGAATCGGCCCTGACTGCCCTTGCAGTTTCAGCCGGAGCTGCCGCTGTTATGGCTTTCCTGGTTGTGTCGGCCTGCCGGGGAACCTCGCCGAAGCCGAGCTTCCTGTTTATTTCGTTGACTTTTGCTACAGCCTCTGGCTGGTTGGGCTTGAATCGCAACGCGTTGATGTATTCGGCCCTTGCATTTTCGAGATCATCCTTTGCATACAGCGAATCGGCCGTCGCCATGACCCGGTTGAAATTCCTGGTCTGCTTCTGGCTGTTGTAAACGCTGAATCCGATGAATATCAGGAATATCAGGATTATGCCTATTATTGTGTTTCTGTCCATTACTATGCTAAAAGTATTTCGTTGTTAATTACTTACACTTACCGAATACCGATTACCGATTACCGATTACCGCTCACTACTCACTACTCACTACTCACTACTTATTTATGCATGCTTTAATGAAATTCACGAACAACGGATGCGGATTAACGACGGTACTGCTGTACTCGGGATGGAACTGCACCCCAACGAACCATTTGTGTGATGGGATCTCGATGATCTCCACCAGGTTCGATTCGGGATTAATTCCCACAGGGATCATTCCTCCCTTTTTGAAATCGTCGTAGTATTTGTCGTTGAATTCATATCTGTGCCTGTGCCTTTCGACAACCTCACCCTTTCCGTATGCCTTAAAGGCGACAGAATCCCTGCTTATCACGCACCTGTATCCGCCAAGCCTCATGGTGCCTCCCTTGTCGATAACGCTTTTCTGCTCTTCCATAAGGTCGATCACAGGGTATTTGGTCCTCTGATCGATCTCGGTCGAGTGAGCACCCTGAAGGTCCAGCACATTCCGTGCAAACTCAATCACCGCGCACTGCATTCCGAGGCATATCCCCAGGAAGGGCACGTTGTTCTCCCTTGCGTACCTGGCTGTGAATATCTTCCCGTCGATCCCTCTTGACCCGAATCCCGGAGCCACCAGGATGCCGTCGAGACCCTTCAGCGTGTCGTTCACGTTTGCTTCGGTGATCTCTTCCGAATGTATGTATTTCACATTGACCTCGCATTCATTCCTTGCACCGGCGTGTATGAACGACTCCGATATCGATTTGTATGCATCGGGAAGCTCAACATACTTGCCTACAAGGCCGACGGTGACCGAATGTTTCGGATGGGTCAGTCGCTCGAGGAACTCGCGCCATTCGGTAAGCGGCGGCTCTTTTTCTGCCTTCAGGCCGAACTTTTTAAGGACTGAAATGTCGAGCTTTTCAGCGAGCATCCTTATCGGTACCTCGTAGATGGTCGACACGTCGACCGACTCGACAACGCTCTGCTCGTCGACGTTGCAGAATAGTGCGACCTTCCTTTTCAGGTCCGACGTCAGGCTCTTCACCGTACGCAGCACCAGGATGTCGGGCTGCACCCCCGTTTCGAGGAGCGCCTTCACCGAGTGCTGCGTGGGCTTTGTTTTCAGCTCGCCCGATGCCGGAAGGTACGGCACAAGGGTAAGGTGTATCACCATGACATTCTGCGAGCCCAGCTCCCATTTCATCTGCCTCACCGACTCGATGTAGGGCAGCGACTCGATGTCGCCGACGGTACCGCCGATCTCGGTGATCACGATATCGAACTTGTTGCCCGAACCCACAAGCTTTATCCTGCGCTTTATCTCGTCGGTTATGTGAGGGATCACCTGGACTGTCTTGCCGAGGTAATCGCCCCTGCGTTCCTTTTCGATGACAGTCTGGTATATCCTGCCGGTAGTAACGTTATTGGCCTGGCTTGTCGGGACATTGAGGAACCTTTCGTAGTGCCCCAGGTCGAGGTCGGTCTCGGCCCCGTCGAGCGTCACGTAGCATTCGCCGTGCTCGTAGGGGTTCAGAGTTCCGGGATCGACATTTATGTAGGGATCGAGTTTCTGGATGGTGACCGAGTAGCCCCTGGCCTGAAGAAGCTTTGCCAGCGAAGCTGAAATAATACCTTTTCCGAGGGAGGATGTTACTCCACCTGTAACAAACACATACTTAACGTCAGCCAACTGAGGGATCTTTTATTTGGATTCAATTCCGTTTATTAATAATTATCGAGGCCCGACTGGTCGATCATTTTTACCTTCTCCTCGAGTGTCTTTATCATCTTCTTCGCGCTGTCGATCTTTTCCTGCACCTCTCTTATCATGGTGTCGGCGTTGGCCGATTTGGCGAAGAATCCGATATTATTCTCCCAGAGCACGATGTCGCCCTCGAGCTGTTTTATTTTCGTAAAGAACTTGTCGCGTTCGTTGCGCACCTTCCTCGATGCCTTCGGGTTCGTCTTCAGGTTGTCGAGCTTGTTCCTGTACTTCAGGATGCTCTTGTCCTCGTCGGCGATCTTGAGCTTGTCGAACTCCCTGTTGAGGGCGCTCCTGTACCTGTTGGTTATCTCCTCTTTCTTATTGAAGGGGACGAACCCTATATCGGTCCATTTTCTCTGGAGCTCCTACAGGCGGTCGAAGGCTGCCTGCACGTCGGTGCCCGGTTCGAACTTCTCGAGCTCATCTATTATTGCAAGCTTGGCGTTGAGGTTGTCCTCGTACGAGGTGTCGAGGTTTGCGAAGTACTCGGACTTCTTGTTGAAGAAATGATCGCATGCCTTTCGGAACCTCTTCCATGTCTTTTCTGACTGTTTGCGTGGTACCGGGCCGATCTCCTTCCATTCCCTCTGCAGCTTTATGAGCGCATCGGATGTCGACTTCCAGTCGGTGCTCTCCTGCAGCGACTCGGCCTGCATGCAGAGCTCGGTCTTGAGCTGAAGGTTGTTCAGCTGTGTCTCCTTGTTGTCGGAATAGAAGCTTCTTTTCTTTTCGAAGAAGGTATCGCACGCTTCGCGGAAGCGCTGGTACACCCTGTTATTCTGTTTCTTCGGTGCGAACCCGATTGTGCGCCACATTTTCTGGAGCGCCACAATCTTCTCGGCCTTCTCGTCGAAATCCCTGAAGTTGCTTATCCCCGATGCGTTGATCGCCTCAACCTCTTCGCAGAGAGCTATCTTCGAATCGAGGTTCTTTCGCTGGTCGTCCTTCTGTTTCTCGAAGTACTCGTGATGCCTTCTGTTGATCTGCGATGTTGCCTCCCTGAACCTCTCCCAAATCTCGTTCTTCGATTCCGGCGGAACCGGTCCGATCTCCCTCCACTGGTCGTGAAGTTCCTGGAGTATGCGGAAGGCGTTCACCGGGTTGGGTTCGAGCATAAGCTGTTCGGCCTTTTCGCACAGGGCGATCTTGGCCTCGAGGTTCTTCCTCAGGTCGAGGTCCCTCAGCTCCTTGTTTATCTTGATGTAGTCGTAGAACACCTCCACGCTGTGGTGGTAGTTCTCCCACAGGTCCTTCAGCGACGCTTGGGGGACGACCCCTATCGAATGCCAGTCGTTCTGAAGCATCCTGAAGTCGTGGAATGTCTTGTTTATCGATTCCTCGCGATTGACAAGATCCTTGATCCTGTCGATTATATCGTATTTCTTTTTGAGATTCTCGTATTTCTCGGCCTCCTGTACCTTATTGTAATCGTTCTTCTTCTCCCTGAATTTCTCAAGAAGCTCCTTCACCCTGTAATCGAGCGGATCGACCCACGATTTGTACTCCTCGATCTTCCCGCCGCTTTCAAGGAACTTAGCTTTCCTCTCCTCGGCCTCCTGTTTGGTCTTTTTGTAGAAGAATGACTTGATGCGCTCCACATCGTCGCGTATTTCCGACGGGGGCCTGTTATCGACTATAAGTCCGAGAGTCTCCACCAGCTCGTTCTTCGAGAGTCCCGAGTAGTCAACGGGCGGAAGCCCGGTATCCTCAGTGGCGTGAATTTCTTCGCCGGCCTGTACCCTCTCGCGGTGTACCCGTGCGGGTTTTTCCTTCGGAGCGGGTTTCTCCTCATGTGCTGCAGGCTGTTCTTCGGTTGCGTGAGCTTCGGTTTTTTCTTCAGTGGTCTTCTCTTCCGGTTCAGGAACTTCCTGTTCAGCCTCTGCCGATTCCTCTGCGGCAGGAGTTACCTCAGCGGCTTCGACGGGTTCATCTTTTGCAGTAGTTTCCTCTGTGGCTCCGGCAGGTTCTTCCTTTGCAGCGGGTTCCTCTTCAGCCTCGACAGGTTCTTCCTTTGCAGGAGTTTCCTCCCCGGCAGCGGCAGGTTCCTCCTCAGCGGGCGATCCCTCACCGGCATCGGGAGCATCCTGTTGAAGAGAAGCTTCTTCGGCCGGAACGGGAACTTCCTCCTCGTCCGGTTCCACAGGTTCTGTTCCCTGTTCTTCCTCTGTGCCCTCTTCTGTGTTCCCCGGTTCTTCAGAGCCCTTCAGCTCCTCTTCAACCGGTTCTTTTTCTTCAGCCTTTGCGGCTCCTTTTGTTTTTCCCGTACCGGCCGCAGTGTCGTCTGCGCCGTGTTGTCCTTCACGGACAAGATCATCAGGATTTTCATCAATCATATTCAATCCATTAAGGTACAATGTCTTAAAAAAACAAGCATCCATGCAACAGCTTATTTTTTTCAGACTACGAAATTATTTAATTATTTCATAAACTCAAAGTTTTAAATCATTTAATGGGAATGTGCCGGGGATGAGGTGGTGCGGGGTGCGGGCTTTGCCCCCTGACTTCGTCGGACGAAGCC
>JBAVOD010000507.1:0-10941 GCA_049691735.1 Bacteroidales bacterium | reverse complement strand
AGGCAGTGTGATGCGAATCACATTACCCATGCATCCCGTATGTCTACATTTGCAGAGTTTAAGACCGTGAATGAAAGAAATGCCTGATATGGTTGAAACTAAATGTCATTTACGGGATAGTTGCAGATGTACTGATACACTTTTCCAGAGTTATTTTCTCGGACAGAAGTTTTCAGATCCCGTTAACCAGAAAGGAAATAGCAGAAATGGCCGGTACTTCGGGAGAGAGTGCCGGAAGGGTTCCTGCAAAATTCACCGGGAATTGAATTTTACTTTACCGGGACGAAACATTGTTATTCCCGAAATGGTTAAACTGGAGAGCATAAGAAGATATGGCTGAGAGGGTTTACCCAATATATATTCAACATGGCTGATCGCAGACAGTTTATTAAGTTATCGTTAATGGGGACCGGTGCACTTGTATTTGGCCCGGGGTCATACGGTGCCATTAAATTGATTTCCTCAGGTGATAAAGTTAAAAAGCCCGGAGTGGATCTTAAAAGAACGCCCACCTATTGTGAGGTTTGTTTCTGGAAGTGTGCAGGGTGGGTTCATAAAACATCTGAAGGCAAAATCTGGAAAATAACCGGCAATGACGAAGACCAGCATTGCAATGGCAGGTTATGTCCGCGCGGGACAGGAGGTGTCGGGATGTACTATGATGAAGACCGCCTGAAGACCCCGCTTATCAGAACTGAGGAACGGGGCAGGCAGGTATTCCGCGAAGCCTCATGGGATGAAGCACTTGACCTTATCGCCGGTAAAATCAGGAATATTTCAGCTAAATACGGGCCCGAAAGCCTTGCTTTGTTCACTCACGGATCAGGCAGCAGCTATTATACCACAATGTTCAGGGCGCTTGGATCGGGGAATATTGCTGAATCTTCGTATGCCCAGTGCCGTGGACCGCGGGACGAAGCATTTTTTGCAACATTCGGTGAGGAAGTTTATTCTCCTGAAATAACCGATATCCGCGACACCAAATGTCTGGTCCTGATAGGCTCGCATATTGGTGAGAATATGCATAACGGGCAGATACAGGAAATGTCGGATGCTATCGACAAAGGGGCAACAATCATTACCGTTGATCCGAGGTTTTCAACTGCGGCGGGCAAGTCAAAGTACTGGCTGCCTGTAAAACCGGCTACTGATATTGCTTTGCTGCTTGCATGGATGCACGAGATAATCTATAATGACTATTATGATAAGAAATATGTCGATAAATATTGTTCGGGTTTTGATCAGCTTAAGGCCTATGTAAAGGATTTTACTCCTGAGTGGGCTTACGGCATTACTACAATTAAGCCTGACCTTATAAGGAAAACTGCAAAGGAAATGGCCGATGCATCCCCTTCAGTAATTGTTCATCCCGGAAGGCATGTTGCATGGTATGGCGACGATACTCAAAGAATAAGAGCGATAGCAATCCTGAATGCATTGCTTGGTTCATGGGGCAGACGGGGAGGATTCTACCGTCCTGCAAAATTTGATCTTCCTTCATACAGTCTCCCGCCAGTTAAAGAGCCATCAAAAAGCTGGCAGGATCTATTTCCGGGAAAGTTTCCAATTGCAAGCTCTCCTGTGACTAATGCCCTGATCGACGCTTCTATCCCTGAAAATAAACCCGGATATCCTATAAAAGGATGGTTCGTTAACGGGACAAATCTGATTTTAACGGTACCCGATCAGGCAAATACAATTAAAGCGATACAAAATCTTGATTTGCTTGTTGTTGTCGATACAATGCCAATGGAAATAACCGGATGGGCCGACGTTATACTTCCTGAATGCACATTTCTGGAGAGGTACGATGCACTCAGGATCAGTCCGCACCGGAAACCGGCGATAGCCTTAAGAATGCCTGCCGTTGAACCTTCGTATAATACAAAGCCGGGATATACGATCGCAAGAGAACTTTCGGTGAAACTTGGGCTTGGGAGCTGGTTCCCTTTTGAAAAGATTGAAGATCTTCTCGACTGGCAGTTAAAGAAGGCGGGATCCTCTCTTGAGGAGATGAAACAGATTGGCGTCAAAAATTTCAATCGTGATGCGGATGATATTTACTTCGCTGATGATGAACCGGTAGAATTTCCAACTGATTCCGGCAAAATTGAGCTTTATTCAAAATATTTCGAGCAGTCAGGTTTTGATCCGTTGCCGAAATTTACTCCCCACGAAGAGCCACCTGAAGGATTTTATCGTCTTATTTACGGAAGAGCTCCGATGCATACCTTCAGCAGGACTTCAAACAATCCCAACCTTACTGATCTGATGCATGAGAACTGCGTCTGGATCAATCCAAAAATTGCCAGAGAATGGGGAATAACGAATGATCAGATGATATGGCTCAGGAACCAGGACGGAATAGTGTCAGAATTCCCTATAAAAGCAAGGATCACAGAGCGTATAAGATGGGATTCGGTTTATATGGTCCATGGATTTGGCCATGCACAAAAACAAATGAAACGTTGTTTTGGTAAGGGAGCAAGTGATACACAGCTCATTACTCACATACTGGTCGACCCTCTGATGGGTGGCACAGGAATGAGGGGAAACTTCGTGACATTTATTACTGACAAAGCAGAAACGGAGGTGGCATCATGAGATATGCAATGGCGGTTGACACAAGAAAATGTGTGGGCTGCGGCGACTGCGTTGTTGCCTGCCAGACCGAAAATGATGTGCCTCATGGTTTTTGCCGCGACTGGGTAGTTGAGGAAATGGATGGAACATATCCGCAGCTCGAAATTGAGATCAGATCGGAACGCTGCAATCACTGTGTAAATGCCCCATGTGTTCGTTGCTGCCCCACGGGTGCAAGCCATATTGTCCAGGGAGGTATAGTTCTGGTCAACCGGAAAGAATGCATCGGTTGCGGCGCATGTATTGCGTCATGCCCCTATGATGCAAGGTATCCGCACCCTGCAGGTTATGTCGATAAATGTACATTTTGCGAACACAGGTTAAAGAACGGCATGGATCCTGCCTGTGTTGCCGTATGCCCGACGAAATGCCTCTATTTCGGTGATCTTGATGATCCGAACAGCCCTGTTTCCGTGGTACTGAAGAAGCGGAAACACAAAAACCTTATTCCGGAGGCTGGGACTATGCCACAGCTGTACTTTTTAACTTAGTCTTAATATTATCACAATATGAAGGAAGAACTTATTGTCAGCGGAAGGATGAACCAAATGGTGGACCCTTCGCTTAATATATGGCACTGGCCGATCCCTCTTTATCTTTTCCTTGGCGGCATGGCAGCAGGGATCCTTTGCATTGCAGCTGTTTATTATATCAGGGGAAGAGAGAATGATTACAGGACTGCGGTAAGGATAACACCATTCCTTGCACCGGTACTTCTGGTATTCGGACTTGCTGCACTCTTTATTGACCTGCGGCATAAGCTTTTCTTCTGGCAGCTATACACAAATATAAGATTACAGTCACCGATGTCGTGGGGAGCATGGACACTCCTTGTTATCACACCTGTGTCCTTTATCTGGTCAGCATTACATATGAAGGATATTTTTCCACGATGGGACTGGAAATACAAGTGGCTTAAAGTGCTGGAGGAGTTTTTCAATAAGTATAAGAAAACGCTGGCATGGGTTATGCTTATTTACGGATTGATCCTCGGCGTCTACACCGGGATCTTATTATCAGCATTCAATGCGCGTCCTCTCTGGAATACTTCCATTCTCGGACCACTGTTTCTTGTTTCAGGGCTTTCAGCAGGTGCAGCCTGCACCCTGTTGCTTTCGAAAGTAAGAGAAGAACGGATCCAGTTTGCAAAAATCGACCTTGTTTTTATCGGGATAGAGTTGTTCCTTATAGTCCATATGTTCATGGGATTCCTGGCCAGTACGCAGGTCCAGATCGATGCGGCGAAAATGTTCCTCGGGGGAGCCTTTACCGCTTCATTCTGGGTATTTGTTGTATTGCTTGGAATGCTGATACCTGCATTGCTTGAAATTATGGAATTGAGGAAATATCACATTCCGGCTTTAATTCCTGCTTCACTTATAATTTTTGGCAGCCTTATGCTGCGGTTTATTATAGTACACGCCGGACAGGCAAGCAGATGGCTGTATTAAATAAAGATAAAAGGCAAAGGGCGAAAGGCAGCAGGGGAAAAAGAATTAACTATATTATGAATGATAATTAAATAAATTATGGCTGAATCAAAAGAAATTAAGAGGACCAGGTACCTGAATCCCTACATCGGAGGGGTATTGCTCGGTCTTGTTTTGCTATCGGCAAATTTTATTTCAGGACGGGGCCTGGGCGCAAGTGGTGCAATAAAAAGCGCAGTAGTTGCATCCATGACAACCATTGCTCCCGCAGCTTCCGAAAAATCAGGCTTTGTGAAAGAATTCCGCGAGGCGCATCAGGGGAATCCGATGAAAACATGGCTTGTATTTGAAATGTTTGGCGTCATTGCAGGCGCGTTTCTCTCAGGAGCACTTGCAGGACGTTTGAAATTCAAGGTGGAACATTCACCAAAGATAACTTCACGGAGGCGGCTTGTTTTTGCGCTCATCGGAGGAGCGCTGTTTGGCTTCGGAGCAGAGCTTGGACGGGGGTGCACAAGCGGCGCAGCGCTGAGCGGCATGGCAGTTCTTTCGCTGGGAGGTTTTATAACCATGGCTGCCATCTTCGGAACAGCTTTCCTGCTTGCATATTTCTTCAGAAAAAACTGGATTTAACTTTTGAATAATATGGGACCATTATCAGTAAATGAATTAATATCGGAAAATACCAATCTGTTCCTGGCATTTATAATCGGGATAGGATTCGGGTTTGTGCTTGAACAAAGCGGATTCTCTTCAAGCAGGAAACTGGCAGGTGTTTTTTATGGTTATGATACGGTGGTACTTAAGGTTTTCTTCACCGCCGCAGTCACAGCGATGCTCGGGCTTCTTTTTTTCAGCCTTTTCGGCTGGGTCGACCTCGACCTCGTATATATAAACCCGACATACCTTACATCAGCAATAGTCGGGGGGATTATTATGGGAGGTGGCTTCATTATGGGCGGGTTTTGTCCCGGGACAAGCATATGCGGAGCATCGATAGGCAAAATTGACGGGATAATGTTTGTCGTGGGATTATTTCTGGGAGTACTGATCTTCGGACTGGGTTACAATCTGTGGGATAACCTTTATATGGCCAAATTTATGGGCTCACCTAAAATCAGCCAGTCTTTGGGGTTATCTGACGGAGTCTTCGCCCTCCTTCTTATTCTGACTGCACTGGCTATGTTCACAGTCGGCGAATGGGCTGAGAAGAAATTCCCGCGTGAAGAATATTAGTAGAAATTGAAACCCCGTGAACTAAATGACTGAATACTTTGTATTTTATAAACATTATTAACATTAAAAACCAGGGAAATGAAACCAAGATTATTGCTGGCATTGTTCATAATACCATTAGGGCTCATCATAGCCGCTGTTCCCCAGAACAAAACAAAGCCATACAGGCTTACTGCAGACCAGCT
Source organism: Bacteroidales bacterium (assembly GCA_049691735.1). Lineage (GTDB taxonomy): Bacteria > Bacteroidota > Bacteroidia > Bacteroidales > VadinHA17 > LD21. The sequence goes on along the minus strand of JBAVOD010000507.1, from coordinate 5,447 downwards.
TCTTGCTGAGGTGAATACAAGGACCCAGTATATCACTCCCGAAACAGTTGCTGATATGATAGTCAATAAGGATCCTTCTCTGCAGCTTATCGATGTCCGTAGCCAGGAAGAATTTGAAAAGTTCAGTCTGCAGGGCGCAATAAACATTCCCCTCTCAGACCTGCTTTCAGATAAATATTCCGGCATTCTGAACCAGGATGTTAAAATGAATGTCTTTTATTCCAATGGAACAGTCGAGTCTGATGAAGCATGGATGATAACCCGGCAGCTGGGTTATACCAACAATTATGTCCTTCAGGGAGGTGTCAACTACTGGTTCGATGCTATTCTTAATCCGCAAAAGCCTTCTTCTGTAAATTCAGATGAGGAATTCGCAAAATATGATTTCAGGAAAAGTGCCGGTCAGGCTATGGGCGGTGGCATGGCAGTGGAGCAAAATGACAATCAGTCTGCATCAGCCTCTGCCAAACCTGCGATTAAACCCGCACCAAAGAAAAAGAGGGCATCAGGAGGTTGCTGAGTCCTCCCGCCCGGCAGGATCAGGATTAATGCGAATATGAAAATAATCGGGAACCTTTTATGAAAAGCAGGATCTCGGGAGTTATCCTGAGCGGTGGCGCAAATAAACGGTTTGGCGGGTTAACTAAGGCCAATATAGTTATCGGGGGGGAAACTATTATTTCGGGAATACTTAGTAAAATCAGTGACCTATTTGATGAAAAGATCATTGTGACTAACAGGCCCGATGAATTCCGGTATCTGGTTCAGTGCAGAATAATCGAAGATGAGTATATGAAAGTTGGTCCTCTGGGCGGGATCCATGCTGCATTGAAGGCTACCGCGAAAGATGCGATCTTCGTTTTTGCCGGAGATATGCCTTTTCTTGATAAAGAAATCATTAATACCCAGATTGACGCATTTAATGGAACCGAATATGATGTAATGATCCCAAGGATTGGTCAGATTATTGAACCCCTGCATGCAATTTACAGAAAATCAGTTTTGAAAGATCTTGAAATGTTTATTGAGGACGGGAAAGGCAGGGCAGTCAGGGATTTTCTGGAAAAAATCAATGTCGGTTTTCTGGAGATCCCCGAAACTGAAAAAAACAGAATGGCCTTTACAAATATTAATTCACCTGCAGATATTACAAAACTTAACCTTTGAGTTTTTTCCATACTGAGCCTACTCTGCTTGTATTCTTTGTATGGTAATTCTTTTTATCGGGCAGTCAGGTGTATTTGAAAACTGCCAGTCAAGCTCTACTTTCATCGGAAATGTTTCCTTCGCCAGGTCAATACCCGAACTGGCTGGCAATGAATCAAATTCATACGTCAGGCCTTCAATATTGATAAACCATCCGCTGCAACAGGGAGAAGGGCACATTCTGATATCCTGTCCAGTAATTACGCCTGTTGATTCATATTTATGATTCCCTTCATCCCGGCAGGAAAGAAAACCAAGAATAACCAGACATACACCCAACACAGTTTTATAATTCATTTTAAGACCTTTTTCAGATTTTGTCCTTTTATAACGTCGCAATTGCCTGTCTGATTGCATCCGGCTCTGAAAGAGCGATATGTGAATAACCCCGGCGCCAACCGGGAGTGGAGCGTGGCTGACAATAATGGATCTCCCGGAAACTGGTTGTCATTACTTATTTATTGAATCCCTGTTTAAATAATTTTGGTTAAATCCTTCAAGCGACAATAATTTCTCCTGATAAAATCTTAACATTTTAGCTACGTTAGCTTCGGAAGGATCTTCTTTTAGTTGTTTCTTTAAAATTTTATAAGTAGAGTCAGATTTTTGAAGTATAGAATTAAACTTAGCCTTTTCTTCCTGGTTAATAACAGAACTATTGGAAAGCAATATACTCCGGTCAATCTGATGTTTATAATCATGTTCAACTTTCCAGTATTTAAAAGAAATGCCTGAAAGAGGCGGAATGATATAGGCTCTCCATAGTAGAAAAGATAAACCAAACACAATCATTGTAGCAATACCGACTTTTACCAGATATGGTACAATATTTATAACTTCTTTAAATTTGTTTATTAATTTATTTAGGAAATGCTGATTATGATTGGATTCAGGTTGATATACATCAAACTTATCCTTATTCTCTCTGATAAATTCTTCTAATTCTTCTTCTTCCCAGTCTGTCATGTTCCTGCGCGTCTTCAAACCAGAGCACCCCGTTTAAGCCCATCGGACAGGGTGTGGTTTTGTAAAGATATTTCAAATTCTCTCAAAAGTCAACCGGGGATTTTAAATATATAATTTCTTCATGTTAAACCTAGAACAGAAATACTGCCGATTTTGTTTTTGGAGGGGGGCTGCATAGACTCTTTTTGCACCCTCATGGAAATAATGCAAATATTGAATTAGCCGGAAAAGCTTCATGATTGTTTAAGTATAAAAAGTCCGGGATGAACGATTTGCCTTTTCATTACCCGACTATTAAATGTGTACTAATGGCTTTCTCCCTCTTATCTATAAAATATGAATTATGAAAACAAAGACATTCCTGGTTTTTCTGACAATGGTCATAATGGTGAGCTGTACCATGGATAAAACAAAAATGAAACCACCGCTTGCAGAGATCAAACCCATAGAGGATGTGTACTTCGGGGTTAAAATTACAGATCCCTACCGTTACATGGAAAACCTAAAGGACCCCACCGTCCAGAAGTGGTTAAAGGAACAGTCAGATTATGCGCGCACTGTTTTAAACAGCATCCCGGGGCGACAAAAATTAATTGACAAAATGTTCGATTTTGATAAGCGGAGGTCATCGCAGATCACTAATTTGATCATCACCGACAACGATCGCTATTTTTATCTGAAGACGACGCCTGCTGACGAAACGGGCAAACTTTTTTATCGCAACGGGTTTGAAGGCAAAGAGTCTTTGCTTTTTGATCCTGCTAAATACAGTACTGATACCACTCAAAAATACGTGATAAGTTCTGTTTCTCCTTCAATTGACGGATCAATCGTCGCTTTTGATATTGCCCCGAACGGTTCGGAAAGCTCTGTGCTTTGTATTATGAATGTGAAAAACCTGAAATTATATCCCGAAAAAATTGACAGGTGCTGGGGAGCATCCCCCTCATGGTTGCAGGACAATAAAAGCTTCCTGTTTAATCGCCTTCAGTCTTCCGATGTTCATGATAAAAATCGCGAACTCGACAGCAAAACCTACCTGCATACTGTCGGAACTGATCCGGCGATGGATAAAGAAATCTTTTCAAGGGCAAAATATCCTGAACTTGGTATCAAACCCGAAGATATTCCGATTGCGGTCTACGATAAGGAATGCGGTTATCTTTTTGGGAATCTGGCAACTGTAGATAACCGGCTTAATGTTTTCTATGCACAGGCTGCAGACCTGGATAAGGAGAAAATTCCCTGGAAACAATTATTCAAACCCGTGGATGAAGTGTATGGTTTCCAGACTACTGATAAAGATATTTATGTGTATACACCCAAAGATGCTCCCAACTACAAGATCGTAAAAATTCCGCTCAGTAATCCGGATCTGACGAATGCAGTGGTAACCGTTCCTGACGATAAATTTGCAATACTTGATTCATACGCGATAACAAGTAACGGATTGTATTATACATTATCTAAAAACGGGGTCGAGGAAACACTATATCATCTTCCGTTTGGGGCTGACAGAGCGACAGAACTTAAGCTGCCCTTTGCCGCAGGATCCATATCGCTGAGCAACAAAGGGCCCCGATTCAGTGATGTATGGGTTGATATATCCGGATGGACAAGTGATTATCAGAGGTACCGTTACCAATTTCCTGAAAATGCATTTAAACTTGAAAACCTCTCGTCTAAAGCCGCATTCCCCGAATATGCCGATCTGAAGGTGGAAGAACTTATGATCCCGTCGTATGACGGAGTTGAAGTACCATTATCCCTGATCTATAAAAAGGATCTTGTGAAAAACGGCAGGAATCCGGTCTTCATATATGGTTACGGCGCATACGGAATATCAATTAATCCATTCTTTTCGCCTGATTTCCTGCTCTGGACGAGCGAAGGAGGTATCATTGCCGTTGCCCATGTACGGGGAGGCGGCGAACTCGGGAACAGCTGGTACAAGGCCGGTTATAAAACAACCAAGCCAAATACCTGGAAAGACCTGATAAGCTGTGCCGAATATCTGGTCAATGAAAAATATACATCCCCTCAGAAGATTGCAATTAACAGCGCCAGTGCAGGAGGCATTCTTATCGGGCGCGCCATGACGGAGCGCCCTGACCTGTTTGCTGCTGCTATTCCGCAGGTAGGCTGCCTGAATCCGGTAAGGGCCGAAGAATCACCGAACGGGCCTGTAAATGTTCCTGAATTCGGAACTGTAAAAGATTCTGTTGAGTGCATGGCACTTATCGAGATGGATTCATATCTGCATATTAAAAATGGAGTGGATTATCCCGCAACATTAATAACGGCAGGCATGAACGATCCCCGGGTAGTGGCCTGGCAACCTGCAAAATTCGCCGCCCGCCTGGAAGCGGCGAATGCGTCTGATAAACCAATTCTTTTTTGGGTCGATTACGAAGCTGGTCACGGGATCGGGAATACAAAATCCAAAAGCTTTGAAAGCCTGGCCGATGTATTTGGTTTTGCTTTCTGGCAAACGGGCCAACCGGGGTATCAGGTAAAATAGACCCTTTTTAGGGAAGAAAAATTAGCTCCGGAGCCCCTGAATATTAAAAATATAATTATGTTTGCCTAATGACGGGAAAATTCTTAACCTCAAGGGGATCAAAAGTGTTCTTGTTTTAAACCTGATAATCCGAAATGCTTAACGTTACTTACAAGTCAGATTGTGCATTTGATATTAATAAGAAATTATTCCTTACATATTTAGTCAAAAACGGTGGTCCTGAACTTCGTGATTATGAAGAATTTACTTTCATTGTCAATACTCTGGATCTAAAACATCTAAATGAGTTCAGGGAAGTAATAAACCCAATACTTAACATCAATACCCTGGCTGGCCGTTGTTACACAAAGCCATTTGGGTATCCGGGAGATTTTTATTTGATCGATCATATTTATTCTCACCATGTTAACGGAGACAAAAAATACCGTAACTGGGATATTTGTTTTCAGAATCAGGCCGGATCCAGAGCTGTGAGGAACCGTAAAGATTATTTCCTTAATCAATGCAGAAATCTTGCTTCTAAAAAGCCCGGTGAAAAAAAGGTCCTGATACTCGGTTCCGGACCGGCAACAGATGTAAATGAATTTTTAAATTTATACGCCGGAAACGATATCAGGTTTGACCTTGTGGATTATGACCAGAATGCTATTGATTATTCGTCAAATAAGAACAAAAAATTTGAGAAACTGATTTCCTATTACAAGGTCAATGTTTTAAGGTTTGAGCCATCTGAGAGGTACGACCTTATCTGGAG
>JBAVOD010000506.1:0-3964 GCA_049691735.1 Bacteroidales bacterium | reverse complement strand
ATTGATTCAAAGGTTTTCATTGTTCCGAATTTCAGCTTCGGAACCTATTATTCAGACCGGAGTTTTTTTGCCGGTCTTTCAATTCCGCAGCTTGTCGGTCATAAATTTGATTTTGAAAAGAACAAATATGTTCTTCATAACAATATAGCAAACTATACTTATCTGCTCAACACCGGATACTTTTTCGACCTTTCTCAGGATCTGGGGTTCTTTCCGTCAGTTCTTGTTGTTGTATCAAAGGGTAATGAAATTCTTTATGATATAAATGCGAATTTCAGGATAATGGACAGGCTTTGGCTCGGTGCTTCATACAGGAACAATCGTGCCATTTCAGGAATGTTCCAGTTCCAGCTGACCAACCAGCTGAAGTTTGCTTATTCCTATGATTATGACTTTGCCAGGCTGAGTACGTTCAGCTCTGGTTCGCACGAAGTGATGCTGAGATTTGAGTTTCGCTACAAGGTCGATGCAATAAGTCCGTTGAATTTCTAAATTTGTACCATGGGGAAAAAACAAATTTCAGTTATTCTTACGGCACTCTTGCTGCCCCTTCTCCTCATGGGCCAGAAGGAAACATATACAATTAATGCTTCTGAATTCAGTACTGATAAATATGATGAGTTTTCGCCTGTTTATTTTGAGAACGGCATTGTTTTCTGTTCAAACCGCAGCGGCAGCCTGTTGGTGAATTACTCAAACCCGGAAAATAAAGGCCTCTTAAAAATATATTTTGCCGATTTCGCAAACCCGGGGAAAGCCAGACTTTTTTCAAAGACCATCACCTCGCGCTTCAATGACGGTCCCGCCTCCTTCAACAGGAGAGGTGACACAATTTATTTTTCAAGGAACCTGAAGGTGGACGGCCCGCTTGCTGAAAACTCAAATCCCCGTAATAAGCTGGGAATCTTCACGGCATCTGTTTCGAACGGCAAGTGGGACAAGATCACCGGACTCAGGTTTAATAACGAATACTATAACATAACCACTCCATACATATCACCCGATGGCAAGAGGTTGTTCTTTGCTTCAGACAACCCTGAAGGGTTAGGCGGAACCGATCTGTATTACTGCAACTGGAAAGCTGACTACTGGGACGAGCCCATCAACATGGGACCTGAAATAAACACGAGCGGAAATGAATCATATCCTTTCGTTAACAGGGAAGGGGGATTATATTTTTCATCAGACGGGCGCTCCGGGCTCGGCGGGAAAGATATATACTACACAAAACTATCGGGAAACAAGTGGCTTCCGCCAGTCAGGCTCGACCCGCCGATCAATTCGGAATACGATGATTTCGGATTGATTGCCGATTCGGTCATGAACGAAGGATACTTCTCTTCAAAAAGGAACAATACTGTCGATATTTATCACTTCAAAACGAGATTCCATCAGATCTTTTACCCGGAGCCCCAGCAGGAAAACCAATACTGCTTCAGGTTTTCGGATGACGGTAAAATTCCTGTTGATGAACGTTACATTAAGCTTTCCTGGACATTCGGAGACGGAGGTACTGCGACAGGCCTGACAGCTGAGCACTGTTTTAAGGGGCCGGGCCGCTATAATGTAAAACTTGATGCTGTCGACAAAAAGACAGGTAAGGTATTCTTTCCTGTTCTTGCATATACAGTTGAACTCAGGGATATTGAACAGCCAATAATTAATTCCCCGGCTTCAGGAACAGCCGGGGGACCAATTGCTTTTGACGGTCTGGCATCAAATTTCCCCGGATATGACATTCTCAGCTACACATGGGATTTTGGCGACGGGAACAGGGACACCGGTGAGAAAGTCAACCATGCTTTTATGAATAAAGGTGATTACGATGTTAAGCTGGGTCTTATGATCAGAAATAACGGAACAGGCATAATCCGTCAGGCTGCTTCATCAAGGAAGATCAGTATTTTCAGTGACAGGAACGAAAAAGCGGCTTTTGATAATCGACCGGTCAGGTCCGCCGGGATAAATGAGATCTTTGATTCAGTCCAGGCAAAAATTTCCGACCTTTATTCATCTGGCAGGGATTATAACCAGGATCAGGTTTTTCAGGTCGAGCTTTTGACATCGAAGACAAAGTTGGTGCCGGATGACCCTGCTTTTAAAAACCTGCCAAAGAAATATTCAGTAAGGGAATTGTACCGGGGTGAAGATAAGCTATACAGTTATATTATTGACGAAGAGATGAGCCTGATGGCCACATACTGGTGCTTTAATGAAATTACGGGACTTGGCTTCAGTAAAGCGAAGATAAGGACTTTTACCATTGAGGATGCAGCAACAAAGGAGCTTAATAACATCAAGAAGGTATTTCCATTGTCGGCTGATTCGTTCTTCCGCAAGAACGACTTTACCCTTACTTCGGAAGGGACACAGATACTCGACTTAATAATTGGTTTCATGGCGAAGTATCCTTCAATAAAACTCGAGATTGCCAATCATACCGATAACCTTGGACAGGCCGCATCAAATCAGCTGTTAACCCAGAGAAGGTCCGAAGCTATGGTAAATTATCTGGTGTCAAATGGGGTTAGTGCCCTGCGGTTAATTCCAAAGGGATTTGGCGGAACAAGGCCGGTATCTTCCAATTACCTGGATGCTGACAGGAAATTTAACAGAAGGACCGATTTTAATATTGTGGGTAAATAATCCTGATCCGAGGTATCATTCAACACCCCGGAAGGCATTTAATAGCGGACCACCAGTTTCTGGGTGAACATTGTCAGTGTGCCGGTGCCCATCTGAACTATATAAATGCCCTGCTTCAATGCCAGAGGGATCTGGAACTGACGCATATCGGGTTCAATAGTTTTTTGGAAAAGGACCTTTCCCGTCAGGCTTATGATCTTAATGAAGTCGGGTATAAATGTCTGTTCATCAATAAGTATATTAACAAGCTCGCGTGCAGGATTCGGGAATATCTTAACAAGTTGCTGCTCATACTCCGGGGAATTCCTGTGACTGTTGCCGAAGATTCTGAACTCTGAAATATAGTTCCAGCTGTCGGCAGAATTTCCGAGTCCGATCAGCCTGACATAATTGAATTCCTTAGCGGTTTTGGAGGGCGGGAAATCAAATACCTGCAGATCGCCTGAGAATGCACATGATTTTGATTTGGCCAGTATGGTTTCCCAGTTGACCCTGTCTTCGGATCCCTGAATATCAAAGTATGATTCTTTTCTTTGTCCCGGCTGGAATGCCACTTTTATGTGCTGGATTGTAAATGACTCCTTCAGCTTAAGTATTACCCAGTTGTTGATGCCGCTGACGGCCCACATGGTTCCGATATTTCCGTCAATGATGTTATAAGCGTAATACGGAGAAGTGAACCCGCTGGCGACAACCGAGTCGATCTCAGCTACTTCAAGACCCGGCTGATATGGGAAAATCTCAACAGGGATCACTTTCGATTCAGCGCTTTTTCCGTCACTTACTGTCAGTGTAAATTCAAATTTCTGAGGTTTATCAACAATGGGACCCAGGAACTGGATCACCGGTCCGCTTGTGGCAGAAACCGGAATATTGGCCGGAACTTTCCATGTATAGGTAAGCTTATCATTATTTGCGTCGTGACTGCCGCTGGCATCTATTTCACCTACGAATCCTGAATAGGTGTCGGCCGGGTTATTTACCACGACAACTGGCGGTGCATTTACAATTGCCACCCTGTTTACAACCGACTGAACGGCAAGAGAGGCTGCTTTCGCTCCGGTAGCAGTCTGCAATGGATTTGATGAAGGCGGGGTATAAGCTACGGTGACTGTGTTCCCGGATGCAACGGGACTGGCAAGAGTCAACAGGACCTGAGTACCTGAAACTTTTACCGAGCTGACCGTCCTGGCGGTTGAATTAACAGTTACGGTAAATGCCGAGGCAGCAGGAACGATATTTGCAAGTGTCAGGTTATAGTTCATCACAACAACTGACGGGGCAGCATTTTCAACTGAGGATCCGGTATATACAGGTA
>JBAVOD010000505.1:0-2497 GCA_049691735.1 Bacteroidales bacterium | reverse complement strand
TTACCATTACCTGAAAAGGAAAAAAGAGTCAACCATAAACCTGCACAATTGTACAGATTCGATAAAAAGCTTTACGAGAAAAACAAAAAACTTTATAACGGAATTTATTTATGAAACCAATCAGTCTGAAAAATATTGACCTGCATCAGGCAGGTAATTAAAATATCAAGTAAAAACAACATTCTGATTTGTAACTGACATTAAATATTATTATGAAAAAAATTGGCTTGATAATTATGTTGCTTTCGGTGACTGGTTCTTTCCTCTACCCACAGGTAGCCCAACGCTCAGGAAGGAATTTGCCTCAATCAGGTTTTGCCGCTATGGGGAATGCATTTTCGGCCATAATTGATCCGGAAAAAACCGTTACGTACAATAATCCGGTTATCCCGGGATTCTGGTCTGATCCCAGTGTTTGTCGTGTCGGCGATGATTATTATCTGGTTAACAGCACATTTGAGTATTTTCCCGGAGTTCCGGTGTTCCATAGTAAGGACCTGGTAAACTGGGAACTTATCGGCTATTGCATTGACCGCCCGACCCAGCTTCCGAGGGGCCTGAATATCTTTGCCACGACAATAAGGCACCATGAAGGCACCTTTTATATGATCACAACCAATGTAGGTGCCGAGGGTAATTTTTACGTCACCGCTACAAATCCCGCTGGTCCGTGGTCGGATCCGGTCCTTATTGAGGCCCAGGGAATTGACCCCGATCTATTCTTTGATGATGACGGGAAAGCCTATGTCATTTCGTCGACTTTTATTTTACACGAAATTGACCTTAAAACAGGAAAGTTCATATCTGAAGGTTTAAAAATATGGAATGGAACAGGGGGCCGTTATCCTGAAGGTCCTCATATCTATAAGAAAGACGGTTTTTATTATTTAATGGCTGCCGAAGGAGGCACTGAGGAGGCACACTCTGAAACAATTGCAAGAAGTAAGAATATCTGGGGTCCCTACAACTCAAATCCTTCCAATCCTATCCTGACCCACTGTAATGCAGCGGGACAGGGCAATCCTATTCAGGGAGTCGGTCATGCCGACATAGTGAATGCACATGACGGTTCATGGTGGATTGTCTTCCACGGATACCGCAGTATAGGCGGCACTCATCACACTCTTGGCAGAGAAACATGCCTTGCACCTGTTTCCTGGCCTGAGAACGGATGGCCGGTGGTAAATGGCAACGGAACTGCCTCGGTTAATATGACCTGCCCTACCCTCCCATTAAAGCCTTTCTCTCCAATAGCCGCCAGGACCGATTTCACCTCCGACAGGCCGGGACTGGAATGGAACTATTTACGATATCCGGTTCCTGATAATTACTCTCTCTCATCGCGTAGTGGTTTTCTCAGACTAAAAGGTTCTGATCAGACAATTGAGAACCGGAAATCCCCGACATTTATCGGACGCAGGACTCAGGATATGTACTTTACAGCAACTACGCTGATGGAATTTAATCCGGGCAAAGCCAATGAGGAAGCCGGCATGATACTTCTTAACAATGGTGCGCATTTTGACCTGGTTGTTAAGCAGTCAGGAGCCAAAAGGGTTTTGGTTGGCAAGCTCGCATTTGGCTCCATTGTCCACGAATCAGATCCTGTAGTATTGAGACCTGGTCCGGTAAAGCTGATCATAAAAGGAGAACGCGCCAATTTCACATTTTTATACTCCCAGGGCAACGATGCAGCTAAAGAACTTATCAGTGTGATGGCAAGATATCTGAGCTCGGAGACGGTAGGCGGTTTCACAGGTGTCTATGTTGGCCTGTACGCTACAGGTAACGGTAAAATCTGTACGGCAAATGCTGATTACGACTGGTTCGAGTATGTCAAAGATGAATCAAGGAGGGAAAACACTGGTTCCCAAGGCTTTTAATCCAATTGTTCGTCCTCTCACATTGGTTAAAGGCATAGCCGGGTGTGAAGATCATGACAGCCCTAAAGGATTTCAAATAAGAATTAAGTAATGATGGTATAAAATAATTAATTATGGTATTTAAAAATCTTGCAGAAAAGTCGACCACAACTCCATTTAAAAAAGGTAATGTTGTTTTTATAATGGCTCTTACCCTGGTGGCCACCCTTGGGGGTTTGCTGTTTGGATACGATACTGCTGTCGTTAACGGCGCAGAAAAATCGCTGGTTGAATTGTATATTACTCCTATTCTGGATCCCTCTAACCATGAATATGCAGTCAATATGATCAGTCAGTACAAACTGTTCCTGACATTAGTAATATACCTTGTTTTTCTCGTTATTTCGGGACAGATAATCAGACTGCTGGGATTGAAAAAGGGAGGTAGAATAGCTGCTGTCATTATTGCAGCTGTTACGCTCTGGGCAATTTTCTTTGTCACCAAAAATATTCCGGCAGAAGGACCAAAGTTGCAGGGCATGGCAGATATCATTAAGGGATTTGTCATTGCAAGTGCCCTCATAGGCTGTATTATCGGAGGTGCACTTTCGGGTTTTATCTCCAAGTCATTTGGG
>JBAVOD010000504.1:0-2487 GCA_049691735.1 Bacteroidales bacterium | reverse complement strand
CATTATATCCTTCCCTTTGTAGTATCTCTGAAGCTTCTTTTTGTGACAGACCTTTGAAATCTTCTCTTTGAAACGGTGTGTACATTATGATCAGGTTATTATGAGTTTTATCAATAATATTAAGAATGCTTAATAATAATTGATTAAGCGTTTATGCTAATTTACTGAATTTACAATTTTCGAGGAAAATCTCTGTAAGCAAATCCCCTTACCTAAAATTTGGGAGGTTGCCAGATTAATTTTGTAAAGTCTTCTGTTTTTCTAATCTGATAATAGGGAAACACCGAAAGCTTTTCTGATGAGGATAATAGTTCAAATGAATTTGAACTGATCCAAGTCTCATCATCAAGAGATTTATTATGGTTATACTGATGGGGAATTTCAAGATCACTGGCCTGGTTATGAACCAGAAGGACTTGTATATTGTTAGCAACAAGGATAATAGTTTTACCCTCATCTATGAACAGGAATAAAATAAAAACAACTGACAGGCTTATCAGAATATGTTTGATCTTATTCATAATCGGACCAAATATAAAGCAAAAATTTGTCTATTTAAATTTTATGGGTTACCATTAACTATTATAATCCAAGATTCGCACATATTTAATACCCACATAGTTAATATGTTATTCTGCAATCTTCCCTTCTTTTGAGTCATTTGCAGGGGAGCAGGATTTATTTTGCCCTTTCACCTGAATTATTCATCTGAGAGCAACAATAAGAGCACCGGTAATATAAGCGACAATCCACCAGGTAAAGGCCATGCCCGAATACTTATGCACAATACCTGAAAGATTTCCGTTTATTCTGCTTTTCAGCCTTATCCTCCACACGAGTACAGCATCTGTTATCATTCCAAGCAAGGATGAATAGCCCAGAATTCCGTGCAGGGTAAAAGTGGAATTTGAAGAACCTGCAATCATGCAAATAGTAGAGGTTAGATCGAGCAGAACGCCGGCAGTAAGAAAAGTAACCACTGTTATCCCTGCCCGCTTTGTTTTCCTTTCGAAAAATATGAACAATGAATATGAAATAAGTGCGAAATTGACAATGATTGTACCAGCAATTAAAATTGGCTTCATAAGTTTATTTAATTAAGATTAAATTCATTTGACCGATGATCCATCAATAATATCGTGTTCAGATTTTATCCATACCTGATTTTACCAAAATCAATATTTATACCTTTTAAAAAACTTCTTATGCCAGGAATGTTTTAGCCTGGTAAAAATAAAATCAGCGGATTATCGGATATGGTAAAATTCGGAGTTTTTATGGTAGAAATATTTTATGCGATTTCACGAAATCGTTTGGGGGCATTTAGGACTGGTAATCAGAGATTTGAAGCATTACATTCCGGCAATGGGCCTTATGTTATCAGAAATGTTTAACATTTGAATTATATTTATACCAAACTCATAAGTCATGAAGCTCAGGTTAATTTTTTTCATTATCGTATATTTATTCAGCGGCCAGAAGGTAGTGCTGTTATCTTCAACCGGGGAACAGGCTGGTACAACTTCCGATATAATCATAACCAAAGCTGACATTGAAAAAGTGGGAACGTCCATCCCGGTGTCGGCTTTCGGAGAACCTGTAAGTTCTGTCAAAATCTATCCTCCGCGCTGGGTCAATGCTACTGAAACCTCTACCGCTTTCGCCGTCGTGGAAGGTTCAATCTTCCCTGTTGATCCCAACGGATGGCCCATTAACTTCCGGATATTGTTACCTGCCAGATGGTCACGACGGGCTATGCAATCGGGAGGTGGTGGCATGAACGGCATGATCACTGTCAGGGAAGGCAGCAATCCGGCTGGTAAAGGTTTTGCCGTTTATGGGAGCGATGCAGGGCATCAGATTGCAGGTATGGGAGGTCCCGGAGGGATGCAGAGTAAACCGCTGGCTACCGGGCCCACCACTGGAGATGAGTGGGCTTTAAATAAAGAAGCCATCATGAACCTCGGGTATATGCAGATGAAAAAAACTCACGACGCTGCGATGGTGATCATTAGAAGGATCTATGGAGAACTGCCGCGCTATAATTATTTCATCGGCTCTTCACAGGGTGGACGTGAAGGTCTTGTTGTTGCACAACGGTACCCGGAAGATTACGATGGTGTGGTTTCCAACGTCCCGATAGTAAATTTCTCGACACTTATGCTCGCTCCCGAACTGATCAGGATACAGGAGAAACCACTCGCCAACTGGGTTACTCCGGCAAAAATAAATGCAATCAGGGCTGAATTCCTCAGACAGTGCGATCAACTTGACGGATTGTCTGATGGAATAATCAATAATTACGTGGAAGCGCGGGAAATCTTCGACGTTACCGATGGTATCGGACCGGCCGATCCATGGTCAGGTCTGCGAGCTCCCGACGGCATTGATCCTGACCCTGGTAACAATTCAACCTCAGCCCGGCTTACCGGCGGACAGATCAAAACTCTTGAAATGATCTACAGCCCCTACAGGTTCGCAACTCCG
>JBAVOD010000503.1:0-2623 GCA_049691735.1 Bacteroidales bacterium | reverse complement strand
GATGAGACCTTTGATGATAAGTACACAACAATTGTCGGTACAGGGAAGGTAGGACTTTCAATTGGCGGCAAAGGTTATCTTGCTACCGGCGGCCAGACCTCTGGCGTAGAGACATGGGAATATAATCCTGCGCAGGATCTTTGGACAGAGAAGACAAATTTTGAGGGAAGCGCCCGTACCGATGCCGTGGGTTTTGTACTTGACAACAGGGGATATGTGACCACAGGCAAAAGCTCAAACTATTATTTTGACGACATCTGGGGCTTCGATCCCAATGCCGCCTATAACGAGTATGATTAAAAGGAAACGGATCTTTACCGGTTTTGCCTTCTTTCTGGCGCTGACAATAATGGTGATCATATACGCGGAAAGAGGGCATTCCCGTTTTTACAGGGTTGATGTTTACAGGGTCGATAAAGGCTGGGGTTACGATATAATCCTGAAAAACAAGGTATATATCCATCAACCTTTTATACCGGCGATTGAAGGAGAGATGCCCTTCCCGGATAAGAGAAGTGCAAGACGCACCGGAGATCTTGTAATAACAAAGTTAAAGAACCACAAACCGCCGGCAGTTTCAAGAGAGGAGCTTAAATCGATACTGCCCGCCGCTCCTTAAAATTCAGTCTGCTCTCATTTCTCATACAGAAGGTACCTGGCCCTGATTTTTGCGAATTTCTCCAGTCCCTCCTTCCATGTAGCCCTTATTTGCTGTGAACTCATTCCTCTGATGATCTGTTCCCTGAGGACCGGTCCCGCTGCAAGTACGTCAAAGTAGGATGTGAAAAACCTGTCCTTCTGCGGGTAATTGCGATATGCCCCAATGATCCAGTCGAGATTCAGCTGTGGAGCAGGAACAAGCCCATCGCTGATTGCATTCCTCAGATCGGTCCCGTAGCATTTCACTCCGAGCAGCTCAGGATTCTTAGCTCCCGGCACGCTTTCAGGTGTAAAACTGAATCCCCTGTCAGGAAGATCAGGTGAACCGAATACCTGAAAAGGAAAGGATGTACCCCTTCCGGCTGATATCCTGGTCCCCTCAAAGAAACATAGTGACGGATAAAGATAAACCGACGTCTGATTTGGCAGATTTGGCGATGGTTTTACAGGAAGATCGTAATTAGTACTATGAGTGTAGTTTTTACACTTAATTACCACCAGGTCACATTTTACGCCATGCCGGAGCCATCCTTCGCCGTTGAGCATTCCGGCGTACTCGCCCGTAGTCATCCCGTGGACAACAGGAACAGGATCCATTGCAACAAATGAACGGTATGCTGTGTCGGCAATATTACCGTCAATATAGAATCCATTCGGGTTTGGCCTGTCGAGCACAATGCATTGCACATTATTCTCAGCACAGGCTTCAAGGACGTAGTGAAGGGTCGAGATATATGTAAAGAACCGTGCCCCGACATCCTGAATGTCAAATAAAACTGCAGATATTCCCTTCAGGTCATCAGGTGTGGGTTTAAGATGACTGCCATAAAGACTGATCAGAGGGATACCGGTTGAGCGATCCCTTCCATCCTCAATCTTCTGCCCGGCATCGGCAAGATCCCTGAAGCCGTGTTCAGGTGCGAAAATTGTCCTGATATTTATGCCGATACTCAAAAGGCTGTCAACAAGATGTGTTTTACCTATCATCGAAGTCTGGTTCGCTACCACTGCAACCGGCTTACCATCGATCAGCTTTTTGTAGAGGGCGATCCGGGCGGCACCCGGCACCGGAGGCGCTGACTGGCCGTTGCAGGAACTGATCGCTGCAGCCAGAATGACTGCGGGAAGAAAATTGCCTAAGCTCTTCATCAGGAGTAAAATTGTTATGTAAATCTAATGTTTTTCAGTCATAATAGTCCTTAAATACCAAAGGACGGCAATGACATGAAACTGAGAAGAACCCGGAATACACATGGAAACACGGAGAAATTGCTAATTTTGACTGCGGTATTATTCAATGAATCTGCCATATTTCATAGCGGAGAGGCTTATCAAAGGCCGGCGCGAGGGCACGTCGTTCTCACAGCCTGTAAATATAATAGCAATAATCGGTATTGCTACCGGTCTGGCAGTTATGATCCTTGCCATATCGATACTCACAGGATTCAAGCAGCAGATAAGGGAAAAGATAGTGGGCTTCGGATCAAATATTCAAATCCTCAATTTTGATTCAAACCTCTCGCTCGAGACCACCCCCATAAGCGATACGCAGCCCTTCATTGCAAGGCTCAAAGAGTTGCCGGGCATAAAACACATCCAGGTGTTCGCCACAAAGGCAGGTATCATCAAGACCGGCGATGCAATTCAGGGGGTTGTGCTGAAAGGTGTCGGCAGTGATTTCGACTGGTCGTTTTTCAGGAGTAACATGGTTGATGGCAAGGTCTTTACCGTTACCGATACTGCCCGAACCAATGATGTGATAATCTCCAGGAAGATCGCTGATATGCTCAGGCTGAAAACAGGCGATTCATTCGCGATGTATTTTGTCCAGGATCCTCCCCGGAGCCGGAAGTTCACAATTAGCGGCATTTACGAAACAAGTCTTGAGGAATTCGACAAGATGTATGTCTTTTGCGATATAGGGGTGATCCAGCGCCTCAACGGATGGAGGAGCGACCAGGTG
>JBAVOD010000502.1:0-3314 GCA_049691735.1 Bacteroidales bacterium | reverse complement strand
TTTCCTTTGCAAACGTATGACCAGCAACAGGCTTTTCTACCCTATAAGTTCCTTAGTATTTTTTCATAACTTAGCTTTCTCACACTGGCTTATGGCAGGAAGAGCATATCGGACACTGAATGCACTCATGGCAGGTTATTCGTTCATGCTGGGAGCTGCAACCCACAGGTCTTTCTCAACCCCCATGCCTGTTGCCGTTTCGGCAGAACTGACAAACCATTGTATTCTTCAATGCCCCGAATGTCCGACCGGATCAGGAACCCTTACAAGAGAAAAGGGATTCATGGATGTGGAACTATTTAAAAAAATAATAAGCGAGGCGGGGCCTTATCTTTATTATATCAACCTTTATTTCCAGGGTGAACCGATGCTGCACCCCGGATTCTTTTCTTTTATTGCACTGGCAGGCAAAATCAGGACAATTGTATCTACGAACGGCCATTTTCTTTCGGTGGAGAATTCCCAAAAGCTGGCTCGTTCGGGCCTTTACAAGCTGATCGTTTCGCTCGACGGAATGGATCAACGATCCTATTCTTCCTACCGGGTCGGGGGAGACCTTGAGAAGGTTCTCGAAGGGTTAAAGAACATCTCATCTGCAATTAAAACTAATAATTCTTCCTTAAAGCTTGAAATACAGTACCTTGTGAACAATAAAACTGAGATGGGCATTGAACCTGGGAGGAAGTTCGCAAGGGACATAAATGCTTCCTTCAGGTTGAAGTCGATGCAGGTCAGTGCAATTAGCAGGGCAGGAGAGTGGATGCCGGTAAATAAGAGATTCCGGCGTTATGAAAAAATTAACGGCAATTACTCAATTAAAAGTTCATTGCCCGACAGGTGTTTAAGGCTGGTACTCAACCCGGTTATCACATGGGACGGCAAGGTTATCCCCTGCTGCTTTGATAAGGACGCAAGGTATGTGATGGGAGACCTGGCCCGTGAATCTTTCAGATCGATATGGCATGGGGCCCTTTATTCAGATTTCAGGGAGCGGATACTTACAGAAAGGAGTAATACCGATATCTGCAGGAACTGCACCTCAGGATTGAGGGGGGTCATTTACTGATACCGGATTATCGACTTTATGATATGTAAAGTCAGCAGCAAAATTCACACTGTCATTACGTCCTTCTCTTTTGTCGCCATAACTTTGTCGACCCTGGCGGAATAGTCCTGGATCAGGTTCTGGACCTGCTCGGCCGCATCTTTTTCAACATCTTCCGGCAGTCCGTCTTTCAGCATTCTCTTAAGTTCGTCGTTTGCCCATTTCCGTGAATTGCGAAGGCTGATCTTTGCAGTTTCCCCTTCGTTCCTTACCTGCCTTACAAGCTGATGTCTTCTTTCCTCAGTAAGGGGAGGAATGTTAATGCGAATCACTTCACCGTTGCTGATAGGAGTCAGTCCGATATTAGCTGCCATAATGGCTTTTTCGACAATCCCTACCATATGCTTCTCCCAGGGCTGGATCAGGATTGTTTTTGCATCGGGAGTATTAATATTGGAAACCTGTGAAAGAGGCGAATTGACCCCGTAATAATCGACCATTATTCCATCGAGGAGGGCTGGATTAGCCCTGCCGGCCCGCAGCCGTGCAAGCTCGTGCTCAAGATGTTCCAGGGCTTTCTGCATCCTGTCCCTGGCTTCTTCAATTATCAGTTCAACTTCTTCATTCATAAAGGTGAGGTTTGGTATAGTTAAAATTTATCCCCGTAAAGCTAAAGGTAAACAAAAATATTAAAAACGATAATAAAGAGTATAGTTCAGGTGCAAATTAGAGTCCCTATCTCAGCTCCCTCAACCACTTTCATCAGATTTCCCGGGGTGTTCATATCGAAAACAACGATCGGCATATTGTTCTCGCGGCACAGTGTGAAGGCTGTTGAATCCATGATCTTAAGCCTCCTGTTGATCACTTCTTCAAAGGTGATTATGTCAAATTTTCTGGCATCTGCATGCTTCTCAGGATCCGACGTATAGACCCCGTCGACCCTGGTGCCCTTGAGAAGGACATTGGCCCCGGTTTCAACGGCTCTGAGAGCAGCAGCTGTGTCGGTTGTAAAGTACGGATTCCCGGTGCCCGCTGAAAGGATGCAAATTTTACCCTCCTTCAACGAGCTTATTACCCTGTCGCTGGTGTAAAGCTCGCCAACAGGCTCCATCCTGATAGCCGTGAAAACCTGTGCCTTTCCTCCGACCTTTGTTATTGCACTTTCGAGTGCCAGGCTGTTTATGACGGTTGCCAGCATGCCCATCTGGTCACCTTTTACCCTGTCGACTCCTGATTCAGTACCGCTCAGGCCTCTGAAAATATTACCTCCGCCCGTCACAATTGCAATCTCACAACCTTTTTCCCGAACTTCAGTCACCTGTCTGGCGAAGACATTCAATACCTCTGATGATATCCCATGGTTTCCGTTCCCCGAGAGGGACTCACCGCTGAGTTTAAGCAAGATCCTGTTATATTTCATGAATGTTGGAATTTCCTGGCTGGCCAGGGTTTTTAACTTACTCCGTGATCCTATGCAATAATACTGGTTTTTTGATTATAAGGTATCTTAAACAGGAGGAGAAATTTTAGCTGTCCGGCAAGCAAAAAAAATGGGGAGCAAACTGCTCCCCCGAATTTGAATTATGAACTTTCTTTTACAGATTCAAGGTATAACGCTTAAATCCGGTTACCGTAAGCTGTTTATCGGCAGACTGAAGATATTGTCTGATTGTCAGCTTATTATCTTTTACGAATTCCTGATTAAGCAGTGTGCTTTCCTTGTAGAATTTTCCAAGTTTCCCCTGGGCGATCTTATCAAGCATTTCTTCGGGCTTGCCTTCAAGCCTTGCCTGCTCGCGTCCTATCTCAATTTCCTGGGCAATTTTCTTTTCAGGAACATCGTTCTTGTCCACCGCCACGGGATTCATTGCGGCCACCTGCATTGCAACATCCTTATAGACCTGCACATCACAACCTTCCTTTGAGAATCCTACAATTGTAGCCAGCCTGTTGCCGGGATGGATGTATGCCTGCACGTGGGGGGCTTCTATCTTTTCATAATATGAAAGATCAAGCTTTTCTCCGATAATGCCGACATATTCGGTCACCTTTCCGCCAACAGTTGTGTTTTCGAGTGGCAGGAGTTTAAGCTGCTCAAGATTTTCAGGATTCTTCTCAACAGCAATATCGAGTATTTTTTTTGCGAGCGAAATAAACTCAGCGTTTTTTGCGACAAAATCAGTCTCGCTGTTAAGAACGATCAATGCACCAAGCCTGTCGTTATCAGCAGTTTTTGCCAGAACGACTCCTTCGGTTGCTTCCCTGT
>JBAVOD010000501.1:0-19492 GCA_049691735.1 Bacteroidales bacterium | reverse complement strand
TAAAGGTGCCACTGATCCCGATTCAACATTCAGACTGATCCTGCCCGACAATTCGGAGTATGGATTCAACGGCACTCTGACCGTCATCGGCAGGGCAGTCGATCCTCAGACAGGGACAATTACCATCAGGGTAGTTTTTCCCAACAGTCAGGAGCTGCTTAAGCCGGGCATGAATTGTATTGTGAAGGTGTTGAACAGCAATTCCGGCGAGAGGGTGGTAATCCCGTATAAAGCGGTAGTGGTACAGATGAGCGAATACTTTGTCTTTAAGATTGACAGCGGAATAGTGAAGCAGGTAAGGATTGAGCCGGGGTTGACTCTTGGAGAGTATCTTGAGGTAAAGCAGGGCGTAAAGCCCGGTGATGAAATTGTTCTTGATGGTGTTCAGAAAGTGTACAACGGGTCACGTGTTCAGGTTGGGGGCTCTGTTTACGGTCAGCAACCCCCTGTTCGCAAATGATCAAAACATATAATATACTATGATTGCCAACACGTTTATAAACCGGCCGAATACTGCAATAGTTATAGCTTTAATTATTGTTATTATAGGAGTTGTATCAATAGTCACCCTTCCCGTCAGCCAGTACCCCGAAATTACCCCGCCTGTGGTTCAGGTGTCGGCTAATTATGTTGGCGCTGATGCACAAACGGTCGAAGAGACAGTTGCCACTCCCATCGAATCGCAGGTGAATGGCGTTCCGGGTATGGCTTATATGCAATCGAACAGCACCAACACCGGGTCGATGAGTCTGAGTGTAACTTTTGACCTTGGAACGAATGTTGATATTGCCGCCCTTGATGTTGAGAACAGGGTGAATACGGCAATGCCGATTCTTCCTGCGGAGGTAAAGAACCTCGGCATTTCGCTTCGCAAGCGTACTCCAAGCATCCTTATGGTAATCGGTATATATTCTCCCAACGGGACACACGATATAAAATTCATTGACAACTATACAAATATTTTTATACGGGATGCTATTCTGAGAGTAAAAGGAGTAGGTGACGTTTTTGCAAGAGCCGATGACTTTGGAATGCGCATCTGGCTCAATCCCGATAAAATGGCAAATCTGGGGCTTACCACAGGTGATGTCATCCAGGCCGTTCAGCAGCAGAATGTACAGGTGGCGGCAGGGGTTGTCGGATCCACTCCCCAGGCAACGACTCAGGCTTTTGAATATACGGCATTTGTCGAAGGCAGACTAACATCAGAGACTGAATTCGGCAACATCATAGTAAAAGTAAATCCCTCCGACGGATCAATTGTTCACATGAAGGATGTAGCCAGGGTGGAACTGGGCAAATTCAGCTACTCCGGTAATTCCTATGTTGACGGAAAACCATCGGCTTTTCTTCTTGTTTTTCAGCTTCCCGGAAGCAATGCACTGGAGACAGCCAATGGCATTTATTCCCAGATGGCAACAATTGCGAAATCGTTCCCTCCGGATTTGAATTATAATATACCCTTTGAAGCTGTTTCAGTCGTGAAGGTCTCTATCCAGGAAGTTGTCAAGACCCTCCTGATTGCCCTGTCGCTGGTTGTTATAGTGGTTTTTATTTTCCTGCAGACCTGGAAGGCAACCCTGATACCCATACTTGCAATACCCGTTTCAATTATCGGGACTTTTGCATTTTTCGGCCCGCTGGGATTCACAGTCAACACACTTACCCTTTTCGGACTGGTGATGGCAATCGGCATCGTGGTCGATGATGCCATAATAGTCGTTGAAGCTATCCAGCGTTATATTGACGAAGAGCACCTGCCTCCAAAAGAAGCTGCCTTCAGGGCTATGCAGGATATTTCGGGACCCGTGGTAGCTATTGCTCTTATCCTTGCCGCGGTATTTGTTCCGGTTGGCTTTATACCGGGAATCGTCGGAAAACTTTACCAGCAGTTTGCAATTACGATTGCGATATCTGTCCTCCTGTCGGCATTTGTTGCCCTTACCCTCACTCCTGCTTTAAGTTCACTGATGCTCACACCTAAAACTGAAATGAGGAAAGGCGTGCTGAACAGGTTTTTTGGTCTTTTTAACCGGGTCTTCGAAAAAGGATTGGGCAGGTATTCAAAGAGTGTACGTTCAGTTATAAACTATTCCCGTTATGTTATCATACTTCTTTTAATGGTGATCGCAGGAACTCTTATACTGTTCAGGAACAAGCCTACAAGCTTTATTCCCCTTGAGGACGAGGGCAGATTCTACCTTACATTCGAGCTTCCTGAAGCAGCCTCAACTACCAGGACAGTTGCAGTTCTCCAGAAAATAATGAAGACACTTGACAATGTGCCGGAAGTGGGGCATTATGCAGCCATTTCAGGACTGAATGTGGTTACATTCGCGACTAAATCGAACAATGGTACCATTTTCTGTCAGCTTAAACCCTGGGATCAGCGCAAGAAAAAATCCCAGGAGCTAAGTGCTGTCATCGCTGACCTGAACAGAAGGTTCAGTACCCTGAGTGAGGCAAGGGTCATTGTAATTGCACCTCCTGCCATTCCCGGCCTGGGCAGTACTGGTGGATTCAGTTTTATACTCCAGCAGCGGGAAAGCAACGACGACATCAATGAGTTTCAGAATGTTGTGATGAGTTTTATGATGGCAGCCAATAAACGGCCCGAAATTGCAAGTGCATTTACTTTCTTTACAGCAAACACGCCAGGTTACAGGATTTCCGTCGACAGGGATAAATGCGAAAAGCTTGGAGTAAGCATAGGCGATGTTTTCAACACATTACAGACTTATATGGGAAGTTTCTATATTAATGATTTTACACTGTACGGGAGGGATTTCAGGGTGCTGGCTCAGGCCGACACTGTATTCCGTGACAGGATCACCGATATTAATAAATATTATGTACGCAACATCGGCGGCCAGATGCTGCCCATAAGTGATTTTGTAAGCTACAGGGTGGTTGAAAGCGCTCCGCTTATTTCTCATTATAACCTCTACCGGTCAACTGAATTTGACGGGGAAGCTGCAAAAGGATACAGCAGCGGCCAGGCGCTCCAGGCCCTGCGCGAAACTGCGGCAGCAGTCCTTCCTGTCGGTTACGGATATGAATTCTCAGGACTCAGCCGTGAAGAAGTAGAGGCGGGATCCAAAACGATACTTATTTTCTCGATTTCCATCCTTTTTGTCTTCCTCTTCCTTACAGCTCTTTATGAAAGCTGGTCTGTTCCGTTCTCTATCCTGCTTGCAGTGCCCCTGGGGGCCTTCGGGGCAATCCTTGCCCTTACATTTGTACAAAAGCTCAGCGATAATATCTATGCACAGATTGGCCTTGTCACCCTGATAGGTCTTGCCGCAAAGAACTCAATACTCATAGTCGAATTTGCCAAGAGGCGGGTCGACAGCGGCATGGAACTCAAGGCTGCTACTCTTGAGGCCATCAGGCTCAGACTTCGTCCAATACTTATGACATCGCTTGCTTTCATTTTCGGCATTTCGCCTCTTATTTTCGCAAGGGGAGCCGGTGCGGTTGCCAGGCAAACTATCGGATGGACAGTGTTCGGCGGGATGCTGGCGGCAACATTCATAGGTATCTTTATGGTTCCGGTACTTTTTGTCGTTATAACGAGAATCTCGTACGGTAAAAAGAAACTGGAAGAGCTTCAGAAAACCGGGACCCCTGGCGCAGGAACAGAGGTATAAAAGAGATCGATCTTATCTGTCGATCCATTTCTTGAATTCGGCCACCTTCTCACGGCTAACCACAAATAACTCGTCTTTCTCCTTGTTTTTCAGCGTAAGCTGAAGCCTGCCCGAGGAATAGCTGTACATCAATGATAAATCCTTTGATGGATCGATTTTCAGAAAATTACCCTGTATAGTATGCATAATATAATCATCAGTTTTTCTACTTTTGAAAATTCCAAAAGCCACCTCCTGCGTGTAACTTAAATTAATATCATGAAAAGATCTTTATTGCTTACAGTTTTAACACTTGTAATTTCCCTGACCTCCCCCGCTCAGAAGAAGAATGCTGTACAGCAGCAGGCACAAAAGGAGGATGAAGGATACAAATTTACTACAGTAGTCGATCTGAAAGCCACACCGGTAAAGAATCAGGCAAGCACAGGCACCTGCTGGTGTTTCGCTACCACATCATTTATAGAATCGGAACTTCTCAGGATGGGCAAGGGTGAATATGACCTTTCGGAAATGTTTATTATAAGACAGAATTATGTTGACAGGCTGAAGGACAATTATCTCAGGCAGGGAAAGGGAAACCTCGGTCCCGGAGGCCTTTCCCACGACTGGATGAGGGTTTTTACCGAATCGGGCATTGTTCCGGATGAAGTATATGACGGACTTAACTATGGATCGGTGACCCATAATCATAGTGAGCTTCAGGCATTCATCGATGCAGTTGCCGCAGTACCTGTCCGGAGGAAAAATGAGAGCCAGCAGTACCATATGATAATCAACGATATTCTTGATACATATCTCGGCAAGGTACCGGAAACTTTTACATATAAGGGAGTCAGCTATACTCCAAAAACATTTGCCGCCAGCCTCGGTATAAATCCGTCCGATTATGTCGAAATAACCTCCTTTACCCATTTCCCGTTCTACACCCAGGGTTTGCTTGAGGTTCCCGACAACTGGACAATGGAGAGGTTCTACAATGTTCCTCTCGACGAGCTGATCGAAATAATGGATTATTCCCTCAATAACGGTTATACTGTTAACTGGGACGGTGACGTGAGTGAACGGGGATTTTCACATGCCAACGGCGTTGCAGTAAATCCGGTACAGGAGAATTCGCGGAACAGGGAGTCATCCCAACCTGACAGGGCAAGACCTGATAGAATGGGACCCGGGGGCCAGCCGGGACCTATAGAGGCTGTACTGAGACCGGGGCCTGAAATTAATGTCACTCAGGAGATCCGCCAGAAAGGCTATGAAAGCTTCACCACAACTGATGACCATCTTATGCATCTTACAGGAATTGTAAAAGACCAGAACGGTACAAAATACTTCAAAACAAAGAATTCGTGGGGTACAGAGAGAAGTCCCTTCGGCGGTTATCTTAACATGTCCGAAAGCTACGTAAGAGCTAAAACCCTGTTCATCATGGTCAATAAAAGCGCTATTCCGGCAGAAATCAAGTCCAGGCTCGGAATTTAATCAAACGCATTATCAGTCGAGCCGGTCATCTCCCTGCCTGAAGACTGTGCTGCAGCGCAAATATTAAAGAAAATGATAAACACATCAGGGATTACGGTGTTAATTAATTTAACTGATTTCAAAATTTTGTTTATTTTGTAAATTAATGAGGCTGCCGGAATAATACCCCTAGAATAATTGATTTTAAATAAGATTCTTACAAACTCCTGAAGTTTAATCGTTAAGTGAATGGTACAGGATTCCCATTTTGATCTGGTAAAGAAACTAAAGCCGGGACGGATAGTTGTGCCAATTCTGATTGGTTTTGCCGTAATTGGCTGGTTTGTCCTGAGGGACATCAATATCGACGTCCTGAAGAGCCTCAGGTTCACCTGGAAATCAGTTTTCTGGCTTTTTGTGGCATGGTGCTGCATGCTGGGCCGTGATTTTGGCTACATGATAAGGATAAGGATCCTCTCGGAAAATGACCTGAACTGGTGGCAGGCATTCAGGGTAATAATGCTCTGGGAGTTTACATCCGCTATTACACCATCAACAGTGGGAGGTACCGCCGTGGCAGTTGTCTTCGTCCACAAGGAGGGAATTTCGGTAGGCAGAAGCACATCAATCGTGCTGGCGACCTCGTTTCTTGATGAGTTGTATTTCGTGATCATGTTCCCCATCATTCTGCTTCTGGTCGGCAGCAGGATCCTTTTTACTACAACACTGCAGGGAACCGGGATTGCATTGCTTAACAATCTGGTCATAGTTGCTATCATCGGCTACGCTGTCATCCTGGGCTGGGTGATATTTGTCGGTTACGGTCTTTTTGTCGATCCTGACAAGATAAGGAAGTCACTGAATTTTCTTTTCAGGCTGCCTTTTCTGAAAAGATGGGGAAATTCGGCAGAAAAAGCCGGAAATGATATAGTCGAAAGTTCCAGGGAGCTTAAAAGTAAACCATTTTCATTCTGGTTAAAGGCCATAACAGCAACATTTCTGTCGTGGACCTCAAGATACTGGGTCGTCAATGCAATTTTGCTGGCATTCTTCACGATTAACGATCATCTGCTGATCTTTGCCAGGCAACTTGTAACCTGGATAATGATGATAATAAGTCCGACTCCCGGAGGCAGTGGTTTTGCCGAGCTTATTCTCGGAAGGTACATAACGGATGCAATTCCCGGAGGAACCGCAACTGCCGGCAGCCTCGCCCTGGCAATGGCTATCATATGGAGATTGATAAGCTATTACCCTTACCTCATAATAGGAGCATCCATAATTCCGGGCTGGATCGCGGCAAAATTTGCAAAACCGGTTGCAGATCCCGCCTGACCTTTCCTGTCTTAGCTTTCATGATTTCGCCACTGAATACCGGAGTATCAGGCTGCACTGTATATTTTCGTCAAAGGTTTCGTTAATAATTGCCCTGAATTGATTATGTTTAATATTTTTGTTAATGTAATAAGCATCAGTTAAACTTTTGATCTTAATTACGGGGAAGGAAAATTATTTTTTCAATAGAAATCCGAATGTTAAACCCAATGTCAGGATGATAAAGTTATTTATTGGATTCATATTATTAAATGCAGTTTTCAGTGTTTCATCAGGGCAGACCTATCCTGATACCTTAACATCTGAATGTAATGCTGACAATCGCGGAAACGGCATATTCCTGAAAGATTTCAGGATTAAGCTTGGCGAGGGTATACCGGGTGAGGAGCTAAGGTTCAAGACCACCATGTCACTTAGGGGGAGGACAACTTACCGTTTTTCGATGTGCACTGATAAAATCTCAAAAGGTCACCTCATAATCAACATAAGGAATGATCAAAATAAAACTGTTGCTTCTTCATTTGACGGAGAAACCGGCGGTGTATATCCCTATATAGATTTCCATTGCAAAAAAAGCGGGATCTACCTGATTTATTATGATTTTACTGAAAGCCGGTCCGGTTCGGGGGTCAGCATCGTGTCTACAATAGAATAACCTATTGCGCCAGCCTGACAATCTGGACCACAATTACAGCTACAAAAAAGGCAGCGAACAGTACTTCGGGAAGAATTCTCCTCCGCGCGAAAACAAAGTAGTGCGTAATCACGTAACTGACCGGTATTGCTGCGAGCCAGAATATTTCCATTGCAACAGCGCGGGATAAAAGATAAACACCAACAGAGACAATAAATGTCCATACCAGAAGGATGAATGTCTTGCGCGATTTGATCTTTTTTGAGTTGATTGCATAGAAGAGCTGGAGAAGACTTGCAAGGAACAACAAACCTCCGATGCAAAGCACCGCAATTGATAAAGGATTGAATGTGAAGGTCGTAACCTTTTCAAAGAGATTGAACGAAACAGTAGATATCCAGTAACTCATGTCTTTGCCTGTAACATAGAAAAGACCAAAGGTGATGAACCATGGAGTAATAAGCCCGATAATTGAAATTATTATTTCCCTCATATTGACCGGACGCAGGAGCCCTATCCCGACAAAAAGGAGGAAGCCGAACCAGATCAGACTGGCATAGAAAAGACTGCCGGCACTTATCAGGAGGGCCGCATCGAAAAATGAATACGCCGTCCCCTGAACTTTATAGGAATCCATGATCCTTCCGATGGCAAGGATGAGGAATATTGCCGCGGGTAATGCAGGATTCAGGATCTGCTGGGCAGGGAAAGCACCGCTGAATAGAATGTACAGCAATGAAGGAAGGAAAGTTCGCTCACTTATAAAAAAGACCGATGTATTGAAATTCACAAGAAGAAATGACATCAGCAGGACCAGGACAAATGATAAAAGTACTCCGGCGAAGGGACTCGATCCGGCAATGGTGATAAGGGAGCCGAACAATGGCATCGGCCTGGAATCGAAATCAAATGATGAGGGAGAACCGGGATGAATGAATGCACTCATCCAGACAAAAAGCATCACAATGAATATAATGATAATTACATCCGGACCAGTCTTCCTTAATCTACGTAACAACATAAACGCTATAAGTCAAATCCTATATCTTTCCTGTAATAAATATCCCTGAATGATATTTTTCCGGCATTTTTATAGGCAAGCCCGATCGCTTCGTCCATGGTGCTTCCCCACGAGCTCACTGCAATAACCCTCCCGCCCGAAGTCACGGTTTTACCACCGGCCATTTGTGTCCCCGAATGAAACAGAACGCAGTCTTCAACTGCATCAATGCCGTCAATTTCATAGCCCTTTCCGTAATGACCCGGGTATCCTCCCGAGACCAGCATTACTGAAGCAACAAACCTGTCATCGATATCTATTGTCCTTTCAGCCAGGTCACCATTTGCAACGCCTTCCATCAGCTCAAAAAGGTCAGAACTGATCCTTGGTATGATTGCTTCCGTTTCAGGATCGCCCAGCCGCACGTTATATTCGATCATATACGGGTTGCCGTCAACATTTATGAGTCCGAAGAAAACAAATCCCTTGTATGTTATTCCTTCTTCCCTCAGACCATCCATGGTTGGCTCAATTATCCTTTTCGTTACCTTTTCCATAAAAACATTGTCGGCAAAGGGAACAGGTGATATTGATCCCATTCCACCGGTGTTCAGCCCGGTGTTTCCCGCTCCTGCCCTCTTATAATCCTTGGCTTCAGGCAGGAGTTTAAACGACTTGCCGTCGGTAACGACGAATACGGAGAGTTCCACTCCTTTAAGGTACTGCTCGATTACCACCTTGCTGCCGGCAGGCCCGAATTTCCCTCCGAATATAGATTTCAGCTCACCTTCTGCCTCAGCCAGGGCTTCGGTTATAATGACACCTTTGCCCGCGGCAAGGCCATCAGCCTTGATCACGTAAGGAGGTTCGAAAGTACGGAGTGAAGCAACCGCATCCTTCAGGGTTGCACTGTCAAAAGTCTGGTACCGGGCAGTCGGAATGTTATGCCGTGACATAAAAGCCTTGGCAAAATCCTTGCTTCCTTCAAGACGTGCAGCTGAGCTCACAGGTCCGATCATCGGGATCTTCCTGAGCGTGTTATCCGAAATGAAATAATCATGGATCCCGCTGACAAGGGGAGCTTCCGGACCAACCACTACCATACCTATGTTGTTCCTTAATACTGCTTTCCCTATTTCGGCGAAATCACCGGCATCAACCGGCAGATTAATACCAGCTGCAGCTGTGCCGGCATTACCCGGAGCTATAAAGATCGTGCCTGCTTTTTTGCTTTGGGAAAGCTTCCATGCGAGAGCATGCTCCCTTCCTCCGGATCCAAGAATAAGAATATTCATTTAAATTATAATAACTGCAACTCAAAAGTAGCATTTCAGACTTATAATCAATCAGGCTGACAAGAAAAGGTGACCTGCCTTATTTTCCCGATCCTGAGAAGGTCTGCAAAACATTATCCACATAGGTCCTTGATACCGGTATGTCCATCACATCGGGATTGTCAATCTCGAGCTTAAGTCCGTCCCGGTCCTTCCTTATCACATTCACCTTTTCAAAGTTTACCATATACGACCGGTGGCATCTGATTATCTCGGTGCCTGCCAGATTCTCTTCCACCTTCTTAAGGGTCTCCCTGAGGAGATACCTCGACAATTTGCCTTTATTCAGGTAACAGATGTTGACATAGTTCTCGGCCGATTCAATATAGAGAAGGTTTTCTTTTGAAACAGAGAACCTGAGTACCGCTTTTTCATCATAGAACGGGATCATGTCTCTTGTATTTCCTGATAATGATCGTACTTCCGACAACCTTTCAATCTGAAGCTTTTTATCACGCCACGAAAAATAAAGCCACATAAGCGAATATGGAAGAAGCAGGACAAGTGCAGTATTCCGTGCTGACAACTTGACAAGGTCAGGGAACAGCCTGTTATCCTTAAGAACGAACTTCTCAAACAATGCATAGAACAGTGCCATCATCATTATCTCGCCAAGTATCCATGCAAGGTATTGCCAGAGGTAGATGGTGTGCTTTTTCCCTGTATAAAACATTATTATCCGGCTTATCACCAGAACCATTACTCCTGTTAGAATTACAAGGCTGGAGTAGGTGAGGAATTCAAACCTGGTGAGATCAAACCACCTGTCTGCGCCGAACGGAGAATATATGTTTATGAAGACCAGTGCAAACAGCGATGTGAAAATGATCATTGTTACTATGTTCCGCTTTTCGTTCAGGAAAAGGGGTATTGGCTGCTGCAATCCGGTCATTGGTAATGCTGTAAACTGATACAAAAATAAGTATTTTAAGTCATCCTTCGGGTTTATGATATTAAAGACAGCATACCCGGTCGGAATTCGTCACGCGTAATTGTATTTCGTCACTATTTAAGGTTTTTCATCCCTGTCGTAATTGTGCCCGGCACATAAATTTGAATTCACCGGGTATCTGATTTTCCTTTGTATTTTAATTTAAATAAGTTAATTACCGGCATGGAGTACACTGTTGATTTTACGGAGTTGAAGTCGGTTTTCGACCCGGAATTGGCAGAAAACCGTATTCCCCGGTCAGGTATCAGGATAGCCGGCCTTGCTTTTGATTCCTTCTTTGACCCCGCGTCGTTTTCAAATGCCGATGATCTGGCAGTCAATGAGAACAGGACATTCACTTATTATGTATTCATTCCCGAAGACAGCACAACAACAAGAGTGATCCTTCTTCTTCACGGACTTAACGAGAGAAGCTGGGTGAAGTATCTCCCATGGGCTTACCGCCTGGCGGAGATGACAGGCAGCTATGTTGTCCTTTTTCCGATATCCTTTCACATCAACAGGTCTCCTGCTTCGTGGAGCGATCGCAGGCTTATGATGCAGTCTCTCGCCGGCCGGAAAAGCTATTCGGACGGTATACGGATGTCGAGCTTTGCAAACATCGCATTGAGCAACAGGCTTACCGAGGATCCCCTCAGATTCCTGAGATCAGGATATCAGACCTCATGCGATATCGTCAGTCTGCTTTCGGGCATAAAGGCCGGCGAAAACCCTCTGATACCAAAAGGGAGCCGGGTGAACATCTTTGGATATTCAATTGGTGCATTCCTTGCACAGATCCTGATGATGGGTAATCCTGAAAAGCTATTCTCGGATTCAAAACTTTTTATGTTCTGCGGAGGATCGGTTTTCAGCAACATGCAGGGCACCTCAAAGCTGATTATGGACAGCCTGGCTTATGAAACGATCTACAACTTTTATTGCAATGAGTTTGAAAAGAAGATCGAAGGCAGCAATCTTCTTTCAGGCAATTTCTGGTCGACACAATTGGGCATGGCATTCAGGTCAATGCTCGACCTGAAACGTTTCAGGTCGTTTCGCGACAGCGTAATGGGGAAACTCAGGGATCAGGTACGTGCCATTGCCTTGCTGAAGGATACCGTAATCCCTGCCGGGGGGATAATGGCTACAATGAAATCAGGGATAATGGGAAGGTTCAGTCCGGCCGAAATCTGGGATTTTCCTTTCAGCTATACCCACGAAAACCCATTTCCTGTATTTCAGAATGCACAGCAGTATGAGGTCGACAGGAGCTTCAGCCGGCTGATCTCCGAAGCAGCTTCATTCCTGGCCTGACAGGGGTAACAATCCAAACCTGTATCCTTCTTCAACCGCATTATCCAGAAATCTGTCAAGAAATGCGGGTGCCGATGATCCTTTTTTGTCGTGCATCACTATCACCGACCCGGGCCTTATCCTTTTCAATATTGCTTTCCGGCAGCGATCAGGCGGTAAATCCTTGTCAAAATCATATCCCAGTATGTCCCAGAAAACAATCTTCAGGCTTTTTTTCAGAATTTTATACTGCCCGGGCGTGATGTGTCCATAGGGAGGCCGGAAAGTAGTAGTGGAAAAGGAATCAGCCATCTCTGAAACATTCTCAATATAAAGGGGTGTGGATGTACTCCATCCGCTCAGATGGCGGTAGCCGTGGTTACCCGTCAGGTGACCCCGGGACACAATAAGAGCAACCATCTCCGGATATTTTTCAGCACGCTCACCGTTGCAGAAAAAGGCGGCCTTTACACCATGACCTTCAAGAATTTCAAGTATGCGTGGAGTCGATTCCCGATCGGGTCCGTCATCAAAAGTGAGGAACAGAACCTTATCGCGGGTTCTCACCCTGAATAACGCCCCCGGGAAAGCCACCCTGAAAAGTAAAGGTGGCCTGTATAGCCTTATCCTCATCTACTTGTTTGAGTAGAGTATGCTGAAGTACAGGTTCGCCTCCTTCGAAACATTCTGTGCAAGCGAGTCGAGCTTCAGGCTTACAGCCATATTGTTAACATCCAGCAGTGTCTGCATGTTGATGCCAATCGGATAGTCCATGCCGAATCTTTTCCCCGGGTTCATTGAGATTGCATAGTCAAGATATTGCTTCGAATAATTCATAATGGAATCAATCAGCTTCATTCCCTCGTCATGCTTTCCTGCTTTCAGTAGCACCTCGCCAATGTTAAGGGTGAAAAAGTCATAAGGCATTTTTTTGGGAGGAACGATCTCCAGTCCCCTTCGTGACGCATCAACAGCTCTGATTGTATCTCCGTGGTTGATAAGCGATTTCCCCAGGTCACCGAACAAGCGTCTGAAATTGCTCAACATCCTCCTGTTATTCTCGTCAAGATATACCTTCGGGGCAGCCGCATTTCCCCACCTGTACTGGTTCATCATCTTGTCATACATGATCTGCGGATCGATCATGCCATATTCGCCCTCCCCGGGTTTATCTATGCGTATTGGTTCGATCCTGTATGCAATACCTTCCTGAACAAAGTACTTTTCAAGGCCTCTGTACTGGCTCGATGGTACTGTAGTTGAAAAATAGAAGGGCCTGTTCCATTTGCTTGTCGAAAGCATGTCCATGATTGCCAGATCGCCCTTGAAAGCATCCTGGCCAGTATAATCCCAGATTATCGGCGATTCAATCCTGTCCCTGAAGTAATCCCTGACGGTACCGTTGGCAAGCACTTTTGCGCTGTCAACCTCAATAAGGAATTTGTTTGCGGGGATGTAATTTATGTAGTCTCCCCTGCCCGATACATCTATCTTATACTCATTACCATCCTGTCCGGCGAATTGAACTATCTCGCTCAGGGGTACAGGTTTATCAATCCTGTTCATTACGGGCAGCTGGTCGCGGATACCCTCTCTGTATTTGCTCTGCGGCAGGGTGAACGGCAGCGGGTCAGATTTAAATGCCTTCTGCCTCATCATACCTATATACCAGCCTGCCTGCAGGTAGCTAAGATTGGCAACCCGCGTATCGGTTCTTACCTGTTCAACATCCTGCACGTACCACACAGGGAAGGAATCGTTATCTCCGTATGTAAAGAGGATGGAGTTGGGGGCGGTAGTCTCGAGATAAGTAGCGCCGATATCCCTGGCAGTATACCTTCCTGACCGGTCATGGTCGTTCCAGTTCTCGTAGCCCATCCGCAGGGGTACGGCAATCAGCAGCACAATGAAGGTAAGGCCGGCTGAGACCCATTCATTAAGAAACCTCCTTACCAATTCATAGATGTACATGAATCCCATGCCGATCCACATGGCAAACGCATAGAACGAGCCGGCATAAGCGTAATCCCTTTCTCTTGGCTGGTTAGGATATTGGTTAAGGTAAAGTATAATCGCAAGCCCCGTCATTATGAAAAATGCTAAAACCAGCCAGAAACCGTTCCTGTGCCTGTTGTAATGCCAGATCATCCCCAGCATTCCAAGAAGGAATGGCAGGAAAAAATATGTATTTCTTGCAGGATTGTCTTTTATATCGTCGGGAACCTTATTGAGAGGCCCGAGCCGTGCCTCATCAATGAAGTTAATACCACTTATCCAGTTTCCGTAAATGGGGTTTCCGTTTCCCTGAAAGTCGTTCTGCCGGCCCACAAAATTCCACATGAAATACCTCAGGTACATAAAACCAACCTGGTACCTGAAAAAATAGCGCAGGTTCTCCCCGAAAGTGGGACGCACAACGATTTTACTCCCGGAGCCGGAATCAACTGAGATCTTTCTGCCGGTTATCTTTCCCCAGTATTTGTAAGCTGTTTCATGATCGGGCTCCGAACTGTACATCCTCGGGAAGATAGTCATGAACTGCTTATCATATACGTATTCGGGCCTGCTGAACGATTGGTATTTACCATCAACCTTATTGTAACCGGCAAGTACATTCTTAACGCCAATTACAGGTGCACTGTAGTAGTTTCCGTAAAGTTTCGGATTGCTGCCGTATTGCTCCATGTTTATGTAATACGACAGAGAGAATATGTCGGAGGGATCATTCTGGTTCATCGGGGGACGAGCTGAAGACCTTATGACAATCATTGCATAGGAGGAATATCCTATAATGATGACGGTTATGGCAGTCAGAACATAATTAAGCAGGACCTTTCCGCTTTTCAGCGAATACCTGATTGCCAGCACAAGCGCCACTCCAAGGAACACCAGGAAGAACAGAAGTCCGGAGTTGTAGGGAAGTCCCATACTATTAACGAACAGCAGCTCAAACCAGCCGGCAACTTTAGGAATTCCGGGCATCAGTACAAAGACCATGAGCCAGAGGATGAACAAACCTGCCAGGGCAGTCTTTACGACCCCTTTTGTTGTAACCTCATATTTCCTGAAATAATAAACGAATACCAGCACCGGGATAATGAGAAGGTTAAGCCTGTGAACCCCGAGGCCAAGCCCCATGATATATGCTATGAGGATTATCCATCTGCCTGACCAGGGTTTATCAGCCTCTTCTTCCCATTTTAGCATTCCCCAGAAAACCAGCCCTGTTATAAGTGACGAGAGGGCATAAAGCTCTCCTTCAACTGCCGAAAACCAGAATGTATCCGAAAATGTATATGCCAGGGCGCCAATAACTCCGCTGCCCAGAATCGCAATGAAGTGCTTTGGTTCAGATTTATTTTCGCCCGGATAAATTTTTCTTACAAGATGCGTTATAGTCCAGAAAAGGAACATTACCGCCAGGCCGCTGCATATTGCGGACTGCGTGTTCATCATAATGGCAACTTTGGAATTGTTCCCCCCGGCAAACAGAATCGCCAGTCTCCCAAGCATAAGGAAAAGCGGTGCGCCGGGCGGGTGGCCGACTTCAAGCCTGTTGGCACAAAGGATGAACTCGCCGCAATCCCAAAAGCTTACCGTGGGTTCACGGGTCAGGATGTAAACAGTTGATGCAACAACGAAAATGATCCACCCTGTAATGGTATTTATGCGCCGGAAGTCGCCCGTTATAGAATTCATGGTTGCAGAGGTTTTGTTATCAAAATAACAAATAACGGAAAAAAATATCATTCAATAATTGGCTGATTAAGGAATTAACTACATTTTAACTTGATTTATATTTTGTTACCTTTGTTCAACAGAGCCTTTGCGATGAAAAAACGGATGCTGATAACCCTGGCTGTTCTGCTGAATATTTGTCCGCTATTCAGTCAGTCGGCTTCTGATAATCAGGCAAAAAGAGGCAATCTTTACTTCAGCTTCAGGAGTATAAGTTTCATCAGGGACGATGAATATTCCAATCCGATAATAGAAGGCTATACTTTGCCGGGTTATTTTGTTCAGCCCGAACTTGTATATGTCCCTGCCGAAAGGCTGCAGCTCCGGCTTGGTGCCCATCTCCTCAGCTATTCGGGTACTGATCGATTCTCGCTTATAAAGCCGGTTTTTTCTGCAAAATGGTATATCTCTCCGGCTGCGTGGTTCATTCTCGGGACGCTGTCGGGAAGTGATTCACACCGGATGTCTGATCCCCATTTCAACAAGGAAAGGCTTTATAATGCCTATTCTGAGGACGGGGCGCAGTTCCGGTTCACGGACGATTATATATTCAGTGATACCTGGTTAAGCTGGGAGAATTTTATATTCAGGGGTGACACATCCCGCGAAATTTTTACTGCCGGCGAATCATTCAGGTTCTTTTCACCTGAGATCCGCGAACATTTCTGGTTTGAGGTTCCGGTGCAGCTTCAGTTCAAGCACTATGGCGGGCAGATAAGCAACTATCCCGAAGAGGTTGAAACCTACTTCAATACTGCGGCAGGGATCAGGATTAACCTTGATATCGGTGGCGGGAAGTTCGGTGCAGCTGCCCTCGAGGCTCTTTTATTCAACAACCTGACCCTTACAAAGAATGCCCCCTCAGGAATTAATAAAGGCTACGGTCAATGGTACCGGTTCTTTTACACTTACAAAGTGTTCTTTGCTGAAGCCGGCTATTGGAAAGGGCACAATTTCTATGCTCCCAACGGGAACTTTATATTTGGTTCGGTGTCGGACCATATTGATAACCTTGTGATACCCGACCGCAATCTGGTCACATGCTCTGCCGGAGTGCGTTACCGGCCTTACAGGTCCCTTGAACTGTACCTGGCTTTCGACGGTTATTATGATACCGGCCTGAAAAGGTTTGACACTGCCATGGCGGTCCACCTCAGATTCAATAAACTCTTTCGGATTGCAGGCAATGATTTTGCTGAATCAGATTAAACAACTTCTTCAGGTCAGCGGGTCTTCGGCCGGGCAGGGAGGGGCAAATAGAATCTCCACGGCCGTGATTTCCAGTACTCTCCTGCATAATCGATCCCAATCCTGGGGCTGGTTTTGTAAACCGGTATGATCCCAGATTCTTCAATCCATATCCTGGGGGAAGTAATGAGGTCTTCATCATTATAGGACTTATCGATCCCCAGAAGCCTGGTAAGCCTTCCCGGACCCGTGCATTCAGTAAGGCCGCGGATCAGGGCCGCCTGCGGAAAATCTTCGGGGCCGGTCACCACGTTGATCATCCAGTACATTCCATAAACAAGATAGACATAGAGCCTTCCTCCTTCGTGATAAAGCACTTCAGTCCTCGGTGTACGTCCCTTCGATGCGTGACATGCAAGATCTTCTTCACCCCTGTAGGCTTCAGTCTCCGATATAAGATATTTAGCTGCTGTGCCATTCGCAGGTTTTATAACAAGGACTTTGGAAAGCAATCCCGGGGCAACCTCAAGTACATCCCCTGTATAAAAGTCCCTTGTAAGCCTCAATCCCTCCTGCATAGGATCAGTAAGTGGTTTTGTTTTAAGTATTTAATATTTCTGTTGCCAATTTGTTAACCCCTCTGAATCTCCCCTGAAGGGGAGACTTTGCCTGACTGCTTTCTTCAATCTTTTTGCCCCTTTCAATCATCACCTTCGGTTTCCCGCCCCTTCAGGGGAGGGTCTGGGAGGGGAAATATTATACATAATGTAAAATTAAACTTAGTTTTGTCAGGCTTCACAAATTCTGTGGAATATTCTTTTTTTTCAGGAAATATATTGTATTTTTGCAGTCCCAAAATAGGGAGAACTTAACATTAAGTTCGGATGTATCAATTATAAAAACGAATTAAAAGTGAACACCTTAAGTTATAAAACAGTATCAGCCAACAAGGAGACTGTGAACAAGGAGTGGGTGATTATCGACGCTGAAGGAGCTCCGCTTGGAAGGCTGGCCACGCTTATAGCATCGACCCTGAGGGGCAAGCACAAGACCAATTTTACTCCTCATGTCGACTGCGGTGATAATGTTGTAGTTATCAATGCAGAAAAGGTTGCTCTGTCAGGAACCAAATGGTCCGATAAGGAGTATGTCAGATACACCGGTTACCCGGGAGGGCAGAGGTTCACTACAGCAGAGGAAATGCTGAAAAAGAAGCCGATAAGCCTTGTCGAAAATGCTGTCAGGGGCATGCTTCCGAAAAGCAGGCTGGGAAGGGCGATCTTTAAAAACATGCATGTTTATGCAGGTACTTCCCATCCGCACGAAGCCCAGAAACCAAAGAAAATAGAACTTTAATACAACAGGATAACATTTATGGAGCCAATTAATGCATTAGGAAGAAGAAAAGCAGCCGTTGCCAGGGTATATTTGAGTGATGGTAAGGGAAATATTACTGTCAACAACAGGGATTACAAGGAGTACTTCGGTGCCGAAACACTTCAGTATGTTGTGACCCAGCCTCTTGTACTTCTAAATGCCACTGATAAGTATGACATCAATGTCAACCTTGTCGGAGGAGGGGTCAAGGGCCAGGCAGAAGCTCTGCGCCTGGGCATTACACGTGCTCTTGTAAAGATCGATCCGGAGAACAAGTCATCACTGAAGGCTAATGGATTCGTTACCCGCGATCCCCGCGAGGTGGAACGGAAGAAACCTGGTCAGCCAAAGGCCCGCAAGAGATTCCAGTTCAGTAAACGTTAAAATCTGACTGAAGTACTGACGGTGATGCAAGTTTAGTATCTAAATCGCAGAGACTTCCCTGGGGAACTACCCTGTGATTGATTTTTAAAGAATGTAGACTTAAAATAATAGAAAATGCCAAGAACTAATTTTAAAGAATTACTTGATGCCGGTGTTCATTTCGGACATCTTAAAAGAAAATGGAATCCGGCAATGGCTCCATATATATTCATGGAGCGCAACGGTATTCACATTATCGATCTGGAAAAGACAATTATTAAGCTCGACGAAGCAGCTTCGGCAATGAAGCAAATTGCAAGGTCGGGTAAAAAGATATTATTTGTCGCCACCAAGAAACAGGCCAAAGAGATCGTTGCTGAAAAGGTGAAGCAGGTCAACATGCCGTACGTGACCGAAAGATGGCCGGGCGGGATGCTTACAAACTTCCCGACCATAAGGAAGGCTGTTAAGAAAATGGGGTCAATAGATAAAATGGCAACTGACGGGACGTTCACGAATCTCTCAAAACGTGAGAGGCTCCAGGTAACGAGGCAGAGGGCGAAGCTTGAGAAGACCCTGGGAAGTATTGTCGACTTAACGAGGCTTCCTTCGGCGCTTTTCGTGGTTGATGTCTCGAAAGAGCATATCGCGGTAAGGGAAGCAAAACGTCTCGGGATCCCTGTCTTTGCAATGGTTGATACCAATTCGGATCCTTCTGATATTGAATTCCCGATACCTGCAAACGATGACGCTTCAAAATCGATCTCGCTTATTATCAATCTTCTTTGTCAGGCTATTGAAGAAGGCCTGAACGAAAGAAAGATGGAAAAAGATAAAGAGCCGGTCCTGAAGGATAAGAAGTTCATGAGGAAAGAGCTTGAGACAAAGGATCTTCCTGAGTCGGTCATAGAGGCTATTGTTGAGGAAGAGGAAGAAGCTGAACCCGAAACAGAAGCACCGGCACCCGAAGACGGGGAAGAGGACGAGGTGGTTGCCGGGGCTGATGAGGAAAATGACGACGAATAAAAGAAATTTTTTGATAAACAGATAGGAGAAATAATGGCTACAATAAGTTCTGCCGATGTTGCTAAATTAAGAAGGGTTACGCTTGCAGGCATGATGGACTGCAAAAAAGCCCTTGAAGAGTCAGATGGCGATTTCGAAAAGGCGATCGAGATAATACGGAAG
>JBAVOD010000500.1:0-5480 GCA_049691735.1 Bacteroidales bacterium | reverse complement strand
ACCCCGTTCCATTGGATCAATTGTTCGTGGATTCAAAATAGGGGTTACAAAATGGTTTCATAATAATATGGATATTGGAAATATATGGCAACGTAATTATTATGAACAAATCGTTCGAAATGAACATTCTTTTAAAAGGATTACAGATTATATAATAGAAAATCCAAACAATTGGAAAAATGATGATTTTTTCAAATGAAAACAAACAACAGATGAAACCGGCATAAATACACGATAATCCATTTGTCGGTTTATC
Source organism: Bacteroidales bacterium (assembly GCA_049691735.1). GTDB lineage: Bacteria > Bacteroidota > Bacteroidia > Bacteroidales > VadinHA17 > LD21. Next base: position 5,224 of record JBAVOD010000500.1, on the reverse strand, counting down.
ACAAAATTTACTAATAACAACGAGTAAGTGGTTTTAAAAAACTCACACCTCACTCCTATTATTTTATTCGTACCGTAGCGCATCGACCGGGTTTTTGTATGCCGCTTTATATGATTGCCAGCTCACTGTCAGCAATGCAATTAACAAAGCAATAACTCCTGCCAATGCAAATACCCACCAGCTTATATTTATCCTGTACGCAAAGTTTTGCAGCCACTTATTCATACTAAACCAGGCTACCGGGCACACAATTACAATTGATATCATTACCCAAATAATATATTCACCTGACATCAATATAAAAATCTCTGCCGGCTTTGCACCGTTTATTTTTCTTAGTCCTATTTCTTTTGTCCTGCGTTGCGTCATGAATGAGGATAATCCAATTAGACCTAGGCATGATATTAAAATTGCCAATAAAGAAAAGTAGCCAAAAATTTTACCCATTCTTCTCTCTGTCCGGTAAAGGTTATCATAATCGTTATCAAGAAAGTGAAAATCGATTGGTAGCCCGGGGTCAAACGATTTAAAAGTCTTTTTGACAGACTCGACAACAGGAACTATTTTGTCAGGTTTCATTCTGATATAGAAATTGTTCGACTCACTCATCTGCATAATTACCGGTCCGATTTTGTAATGCAGCGACTGAATGTGAAAATCCTTTACTACTCCGATAATCTGCAATTTGGATCCTTGCGACGAAGTAATGGTTGCCCCAACCGGATTGCTAAAGCCAAATATCTTTCCTGCTTCTTCATTTATAACAATTGCTGATTTGTCTGTTTGAAATTCAGACGAAAAGAAACGCCCCTCCTTAAGTTCAAGCTTGTAGGTACTGGCGTAGTCAGGATCAACACCAATCATATGAAAATATACGTCATCGCTTTCACTTTTCCCTTCCCATGTATAACCATTCCTGACTCCATCATTGTAGAAAGGATTACCAGCTCTTGTCACACTCAATATATCCGGATTGCTGGCAAGCTCTTTCTTTAAAGTTTCCAGTTTAGGATCAGACGGACGTGTAGGGAACATAAAATAACCTATATTGTCTTTGTTGAACCCAAGATTTTTGTTCTGTATATATTTTAGCTGATTTTCAACAATTAATGTGCACGTAATAAGCAGTATAGAAAGGGAGAACTGAAATATTACAAGGATTCTTCTGAATCCGGCATTACCCGGATTTTTATTAACAGTACCCTTTAATACATCCAATGGTTTTAAAGAAGAAAGATAGAATGCAGGATAACCGCCCGCCAGCAGACCACAAAATAATACAACGGTGAACAATCCAATATACAAACTGGCACTATGATAATCTAAAGATAATTGCTTTCCTATAAGATTATTGAAGCCAGGTAAAAGCAATTCAACAAAAATCATTGCAATTACATGGGCCACTAATACAATCACAAGAGATTCTCCCAGAAATTGGAAGATTAATTTTTGTTTATTGGCTCCCAATACTTTTCGTACACCTATTTCCCTGGCCCTTCTGGCTGATTGTGCTGTTGAAAGGTTCAGGAAGTTAATACAAGCAATTATAAGGATGAAAGCAGCTATCAGGCTAAGAATCCTGACATAAGTAATATCACCTGTTCCGTAGCTGTCTGCGAAGTATTTCCCTGAAGAATATAAATGAACCTTTTTGATGTTTTGAAGAAAAATCTCTGAATTAGATTCTTTTTTATGTTTCTTAATAAAGTCATGTATTTTTGCCTCAAATATTTTGCTGTCTGTTCCTTTTTTAAGTTCAATGTATGTATTAAACCTCTCATTCCAGCCATCTAATTGATGAGGTGCAATTATGGAAAACCATTCAACAGGGATCAAAATATTAAACTGGATGTGACTGTTTTCAGGCAAACTCTTAACAACTCCAGTTACAGTTACATTAAAGCCACGTGATTCCACTGTTTTGCCTAACGCTTCTTCATTACCAAAATATTTTTTTGCTGTTTCTTCTGTAATTACAATACTATGAGGATCATCTAAAGCTGTGTTTATATCACCACTGATAAAACTGATACCGAACATTTTCAGGAAGTCCTTATCCGTAGAGAGCACAGTCTCTTCAATAAATTCACCTTTCTTTTGAAGAATCAATGGACTAGGACAAAACTTTGCTGCTCTTATTATTTCAGGATATTCTTCTTTAAGTGCTTTAGCTAATGCCCCGGGAACAGGTACAATCAGTGAAACTCCTCCTGCACCAAGATTCTGATTTTCAATTATACGGAAAAGATCATTTGCATTTTCAAAATGCCTGTCGTAGCTCCATTCGTCCTGTACCCATAAAAGAATTAAAATTGCGCAGGCCATGCCTATTGCCATACCGCTTATATTCAGAATTGAATATGTTGCGTACCTTTTGATATTCCGAAAGGCGATTACGAAATAGTTCCTGATCATATTTAACTCATAATAATTCCAATATAAGAATTTCAGCAGTAAATTTCAATTACCGTACCAGCATTTATTACTTTCTGAAAATTAATCATTTAAGCAACTAAATAAAAATATTATTATCTATATTTGTCTAAAATAAGGACATTATGTGTCCACAATATAGACATTATATAAAATTTAAGTATCCAGGATGAATGGCAAATTATTGATCGTTGATGATCACAAACAGGTTTTAAAAGCATTGATCCAGTTGCTCGAGCCTGAATTTGACAGTGTCGAAGGAATATCAAATCCAAATCAGATAATCGGTTATATTAACAAAGAAAAGTACGATGTCATCTTATTGGACATGAACTTTTCAGCAGGCGTTAATACCGGTAATGAAGGATTATACTGGCTTGACCGTATACTAAAATCAGATCCCATTGCTGCCGTTGTAATGATCACTGCTTATTCCGATGTTAATCTGGCCGTAAGGGCGATTAAAGAAGGCGCTACTGATTTTGTGGTCAAGCCATGGGACAATAATAAACTCCTTGCTTCCCTGAAGGCAGCATTGAAACTCAGGCAATCCAAGATTGAGAATAAAAAGCTCCGCGACAGGCAAAAGCAGATTAACAAAGTGATTATTAAAAAAGATCACCCCTTGATTGGCAAATCACAGCCAATGGAAAATGTATTGAAGATATTGAATAAGGTAGCCCGAACAGATGCAAATGTTTTAGTCATAGGTGAAAATGGGACCGGAAAAGAACTGATAGTAAAAGAAATCCATAATAATTCACACAGAGCCGATGAAGTTTTTATCAGCATCGACATGGGCACTATTGCCGAGTCATTATTTGAGAGCGAGATGTTCGGGCATATTAAAGGGTCATTTACAGATGCAAAAGAAGATAAAACAGGGTGGTTCGAAGCTGCTTCAGGCGGTACTTTGTTTTTGGATGAAATAGGCAATCTTTCCCTGACAATGCAATCAAAATTACTTGCAGCCATTCAAAACAGGGTAATATACAAGGTCGGCTCTAAAACGCCAATCCCTTTTGATATAAGGCTCGTGTGTGCAACAAATAAGAATCTGGAAGAAATGGTCTCAAAGAACCTTTTTCGTGAGGATCTGTATTACCGGATTAACACAATTGTGATTGAAATTCCTCCTTTGCGCGACCGGGGTGAAGATATTGTTTTGCTTGCAGAGCATTTCTTAAAGGAGTATTCAAACAAATACGAGAAATTCAATTTGAAATTCAGCAGCAAAACCCTCGACAAGCTGATGAAATACAACTGGCCCGGAAATGTGAGGGAGTTACGGCATACTGTTGAAAAAGCAGTCATATTATGCGATTCTGACATTTTAATGCCTGATGATTTCATAATCTCACATCTGGCACAACAACCATCACCTCAGCAAAAGCCGCAGACATTTGCCGAAATAGAAAAGCAGGCCATACAAATTGCTCTGAGCAGCAATAACGGGAATGTATTAAAAGCATCGAAGGAATTGGAAATAGCAAGACAAACCCTGTACAATAAAATTCAGAAGTATAACCTATAGAATGCGGCAAACATGTTATTAAAGAGCTTCTTCATCAAGGTATTCATCCGGGTAACTTTTATTGTTTTATCGTGCGCATTATTAGGGATAATATTACCACATCTTGACCAGGGATATTATTATACGTTGGCAGGTATTATTTTTCTGATAGTGTTGCAAACCTGGTTATTGGTTAATCAGGTCAACAGAACCAATGCCGATCTGGAAAAATTCTTTTCATCGGTTCAGGATCATGATTCATCCATTCGGTTTAATGACCATACAAAAAATGACTCTTTCAGAAACTTACATGAAAGAATGAATAATGTTAATATGGTCATTCAGAATGTTAAAATTGAAAATGAGAGAACCAGTCATTTCCTGCAAAGTCTGGTCGACCATGTTGATATCGGACTATTATCATTTGATGTGAACGGCAGGATAAGAATTTATAACAGGGCCGCAGAAAAGTATCTGAACGTTAAGCAACCTCATCACCTGTCTTCTTTAAAAACAATGAATAATGAAATATTCAAGATTATAAGTACCGTTAAACCCGGTCAGGAAGTACTGCATAAGATGAAAATAGACAATCGTTTACAAAGTATTTTAGTAAAAGCTACCGAACTGAATTTTGAAAGCAATGTAATAAAACTGGTTTCTTTTCAGGATATTTCCAATGAACTCGATAAAAAAGAATTGGATTCGTGGCAAAGATTAATCCGTGTGTTAACCCATGAAATCATGAATTCCATAAGTCCGATCACCTCTCTTACAAAGGTCATTTCAGGATACTTTAAAAAGCAGGATGATGAAAACCCGGTTCAATTGGAAAAAATTGATCGTCAGATAGTTTCTAAAACACTCTCGGGATTGAATACCATTGAAGAAACAGGAAAAGGATTACTGGATTTTGTTGATAAGTACAGAAGCTTAACATCGTTGCCAAAACCTGACTTAAGCAAATTCGCTATTGAAAAGCTCTTCCGGAAATGCAAGCTTCTCATGGAATCAAATATTCCGGATAACATTAAAATTATTGCGGATGTTTATCCCGAAGATATTGCAATAGTAGCTGACTATGCACAGGTTGAACAAATTCTTATAAATCTGATAAAAAATGCAATAGAAGCTTTATCCTGCAAGACGAACGGAACGATTCACCTTAAAGGATTCTATGCCGACGATAGTACATTAATTCAGGTTGAAGACAATGGAACCGGGATATCCGCTGACATTATTGAAGATATTTTTGTGCCATTTTATACCACCAAAGAG
>JBAVOD010000499.1:0-1769 GCA_049691735.1 Bacteroidales bacterium | reverse complement strand
TGATAAAACAAGCCATATGAAAATTAAAGCAGTCTTCATTTACCGCCGGGAGTGTTAACATAATTGATGAGCCCTGCCATGATCTTATCACTGGCTTTTTTCACATTGACACGGTGACCGTGAATATATTCCCTTACGACTTCTTTGTTTTCAGGACCGAAAAGGTTAACAAAACTTCTGTTATTCCGGTATGTGACGATCTTTCCATCAGTCAACAGGTTCATTTCCCTTGCTGGCTTGGTAAATATCATTTTTGTGCCTCCGGTAATGTTTTCAACCTGCCTGTATTTCTTCCAGAAATATAAAACCCGGGTCTGATCCGCCCCGATTTCCTGATAGATCCGCTTTTCATTATCAGAAATTTGAAATATTCTGAAATTTTTATCCTTAATAGAAAATGTTTCCAGCCAGGCATCTGACAATATGATCACCTGGGTAAGGCCCGGCTCGCCCTTATATTCAAGTAATAGTTGCTGGTTATAGATATCATAGTTCAACAAGAGATCTGTATACTTCACCCCGCGAAGAGTTACAGTCCCGGGTTCAAATTGACGGTCATTCAAATATTGATTGCCTCCGGCATTCAGAGGAGAAAAGAACGTATAGAATTTACCATTGTACAACAGGGGATCAGAGCCATATACATCGTCGGTACCATTGACGGTCCGCTGGGCAGCGGTTTCTGGTACGGGTGCTAATAAGAGAATAACAAGTATTATCCGGGATAGGATGGTTAAATAATCATTGATCATAAAATAACTGCAGGCATTACGGGTCCAAATCTACCTGATTTTTGGAAAAAGGTTAAATATATTCTGCTTTTTTTAAAAAGGCCGTCATGCCTTCACGCAAGTATTACTCAAATTCCTTCGGGACTCCGCAGATCATTCTGAATACCTTATCCGATGAATTGTTTCTATATTGGTGTTTTTCGTTTGGATATACCAAAGCAAAATCGCCTGCTTTTAATGGTTGTTCTTCCCCATCCTCATTTATTAAAGCACCCTGACCTTCAATAATAAAATTCATATGTTCATAAGGATGTCTATGGTAAGGTGTATATCCGCCCGGCTCCACGGTGAATACCCTGAAAGAATAGACCGGAGCACCATCCTTACTTCCAAGGGGCATTTGCTTAAAGGCACCGGAAGCTCCCTCCATCCCGACTTTCTTCTTTTCAACCTGATCGATAGCAATGATTTTCATAATTGTAATCTTTTAATTATGTAAAAATATAAAGATAATTATTCAGTTGTACGATTGAGCGAATGAGTTGAACCGATACAGACTCAACAAAGTTTGGCTTCTATCTATTTATTTTGTACCTTTTGTTATTTGAATCCAATTGCCATGACCGAGCCCCTTTCCATGGATCAGGCATTTATCAGGAAGATCGCCAATATAGTATCAGCAAACATCAGTGACGAGACATTCGGTGCTGAAAAGCTCGCTAAAGAGGCAGGCATGAGCCGTGTCTCCCTCCATCGCAGAATAAAATCAATTAAGAATCAGGATGTAACCCAGTTCATAAGGGAAATCAGGCTCAGGCGCGCTAAGGAAATGATCCAAAATAACGAAGGCACCATTTCAGAGATAGCTTTCAGAGTGGGATTTGGCAGTGCTACCTATTTCAACAAATGCTTTCATGAATACTTCGGATCTCCTCCCGGTGAGGCAAGAAGAAGAACTGGTGACGAATCGTTGAGGAATCAGCCTGATGATCAGGCACTTATATCAGGCCCGGATAAAGAAAAGAAAGTAGAGCAAGG
>JBAVOD010000498.1:0-2275 GCA_049691735.1 Bacteroidales bacterium | reverse complement strand
GTTATACGTCTCGCCCGCCCTTCCCCTGTGGAATATAAGATCAATTGCCGCAGCATGGTCCTCAACATAAAGCCAGTCGCGGATATTTTCGCCTTTTCCGTAAACAGGGACTGGCTTGTTGTTTTTTATATTGTTGATTGCCAGTGGGATGAGCTTCTCGGGAAACTGGTTTGGCCCGTAATTATTCGAGCAGTTAGAAACTATGACAGGGATCCCGAAAGTATGTCCATAAGCTCTTACCAGGTGGTCGGAACTGGCCTTTGATGCGGAATAGGGGCTGCGGGGATCATAGGGTGAATTTTCGGTGAATTTACCGGTCTTGCCGAGCGATCCGAAGACCTCATCGGTTGAAATATGATAGAAAAGCCTGCCGGCGGCATTGTCCTTCCACAAATTCAGCGTCGCGTTCAGCAGGTTTGCAGTACCGACAATATTTGTCTGAACAAAGTCGTCAGGTGAGGTTATTGACCTGTCGACGTGCGATTCGGCTGCAAGATGAATAACTCCGTCGAATTCGTATTTTTTGAACAGATCTGCGACAGCCTGCCTGTCAACGATGTCAGTCCTTTCAAAGAAATAATTGGACCGGTTTTCAATGTCGGTCAGGTTCTCGAGATTGCCGGCATATGTAAGCTTGTCAGCGTTCACTATCCTGTAATCATGATACCTGTTCACGAAAAGTCTTACAACGTGCGAGCCGATGAATCCTGCCCCACCGGTTATCAGAACGGTTCTCTTTTCCATTATTTTATTTGTTCTTCCTGATATATTTTTCCCATTCCCAGGCTGTTCTCATTGCATCATCAAGCGTGCTCACCGTTCTCCAGCCGAGTTCCCTGTTGGCAAGCGACGGATCGGCCCAGATCTTTTCAATATCGCCAGCCCTTCGTCCGGTTATGCGGTATTTCAGCTTTATTCCTGTGACTTTCTCAAAAGATCTTATTGCTTCAAGAACTGAAACCCCTTTTCCGGTGCCGAGGTTGAAGACCTCATAATCCGATTTGTTTTTTTTATCGAGAAGACGCCTGACAGCTGTTACATGAGCTTTTGCCAGGTCAACAACATGAAGGTAGTCCCTTATGCACGATCCGTCGGGCGTGTCATAGTCATCACCGAATACTTTCAGCTCATCTCTCACCCCGCAGGCTGTCTGGGTGATGAAAGGGACCAGGTTCTCGGGAATACCCCGGGGAAGTTCGCCGATCAGAGCCGACGGATGCGCACCTATAGGATTAAAATACCTGAGCGATATCGCCCTGATACCGCTGCCTGCATAAACAGTATCCCTTATTATCTCTTCTCCGATCTGCTTTGTATTTCCATACGGCGACATGGCAGGCTGTATCGGTGAATCCTCCGAAACCGGCAGCTTTTCGGGCTGGCCGTACACAGTGCATGAAGACGAGAATACAATTCCTCCGATACTGCGGACCTTCATTTCATCAAGAAGGTTTATAAGCGACACCAGGTTATTCCTGTAATACGCCAGAGGCTTATTGACCGACTCACCTACAGCTTTGTAGGCAGCAAAGTGTATGATACCCGATATGTCCTTATGCTTTGCGAAAAATGCATCGAGCTTTGAGCTGTCGCAGATATCGAAAACTTCAAGAGCGGGCCTGACACCTGTGATCCGGAAGATCCTGTCAGCTACCCCGGCTTCGGAATTATAGAGATTGTCAATTAAAACTACTTCAAATCCGTCATTGATCAGCTCGACCGCGGTATGGGAACCGATATACCCTGTGCCCCCGGTAACCAGGATCTTATTTTTGCTTTTCATCAGAGACTCCAGTAAGTGTGTTTCTTTATTTTACCGCGAAGTATGCCTTTAACATCCACTATTATTCCGTCCCTGTCGAGCAGTGAAGAATAGTAATCTTCACCAAGGTTCATATATTCCTTATGGCACACTGCCAGAATAACGGCATCATATTTACCCTCAGGATTTTTCTTCAGTTCGAGTGCGTACTCCTCCTTTATCTCATGAGCACTCGCACCCGGATCGATTATATCGACTGAAACCCCGAAATCATCGAGCTCCCTTATTACATCGACTACCTTGGAATTCCGGATATCAGTAACGTTCTCCTTGAAGGTGATCCCCATAACGAGCACTCTCGCATGGGTAGGATTCTTTCCGGCTGCAATCAGCTTTTTGACTGTCTGTTTGCCTATGTATCTTCCCATGCTGTCGTTTGTGAACCTTCCCGAGTCGATCATATGCGGGTGATATCCGAGCGACTTTGCCTTATACGACAGGTAATACGGATCG
>JBAVOD010000497.1:0-12792 GCA_049691735.1 Bacteroidales bacterium | reverse complement strand
CCCTTGCCCTCCTGATCACGGATAATTTCCCGTCAATGACCCTGACAACCGAATCGTCAGCACGGTTGCTGATCTTCCTGTTATAGCTCACGAGCGAGCCTGCTACCGGCATAAGCTTCTTTTCGGCTTCGCCGTCGTCGGTTATCACAGGTTCTTCGGAAAGATTCCCGCTGGTAAGTACAATTGCAGGCGTCTCCAACTCCCTGAATAATAAATAGTGGAACGGCATATAAGGGAGTATTGCGCCGATAGTGTTCAGCCCTCCGCTTACCCCGTCGGCGAGTGGTTCCTTACGGCTGAGGATCACTACCGGTCTCCTCCACGACTGGAGCTCACGTTCCTCGGCCTTATCAACATGGCAATACTTTTTTACGCTGTTAATGTCGCGGAACATCACTGCAAAAGGCTTGGCATCGCGGTGTTTCCTCTTCCTAAGATCGCTGACTGCATTATTGTTCAGGGCATCACAGGCAAGATGGTAGCCGCCGATGCCTTTGATGGCGACAGATTTTCCCGACTTTATCCTCAGATTGATTGCCTTGAGAATCTTTGCAGTCCCTTCAACCACTTTATCGGTATCCCGGTAAATATATACAGGTCCGCAGCTGTTACATGCTATTGGCTGGGCATGGAAGCGGCGGTCCAGAATGTCGTTATATTCTGAGCTGCATCCCTGGCACATAACGAAATCCTTCATGGTCGTCAGTGGGCGGTCGTAAGGCAGACCTTCAATTATTGTAAACCTGGGGCCGCAGTTCGTACAGTTTATAAAAGGATAATTGATCCGTTTGGGATCGGATGACATATCTGCAAGGCAATCGGCACATACCGCTATGTCGGGACTAACTTCAGTAATCTGGTTCTCAACTACTTTACTTCCGGCAATACTGAAGCTCTCATAATTCTCAACCGGTCGTGGAATGACCTCCATCGATTTGATGTGCGATGCCGGCGGTGCATTTTCAAGGATGTCATTGCAGAATCTGTCGACAGCTTTCGGATCGCCTTCTATTATTACCGAAACCCCATTCGTCCTGTTGTCCACCTCACCCAGTAGTCCATGTTTCGTAGCCAGCCTGCAGATAAAGGGCCGGAATCCGACACCTTGGACCAGACCCCTTATCAGTATTTCATATCCCTGTATAATAGCTCAATATTTTTTAGTCCGTCAACCTTCAGCAGCTTATGCACATAATAGATAACACTCTCAAGCTCATCGCTTAGATTTACGTTGTTTATGACAATATCGGCAGGGACTTTGAGCAGGACGGGGGCAAAATTGACTATACCCTTTATTCCCTGCCTGATCAGTTCGTCGCATACCTCCTGTGCTGAAATTTCAGGGACTGCTATTATTGCAACGTTTACCCTGAACCTCTCGATGATCTCTTTAAGGCGGTTCATTGAATAGACAGGAATGTCGGACCGTATTTTCTGCTTGAACGGGTCAATGTCGAAAGTGGCAACGATGTTCATATTGCGCTGCACAAACTTGCTGTATTTCGACAGCGCCTGTCCCAGATTTCCCATTCCAATCAGGACGATATTATGATCCTTGTTCCTGTGGAAAATGTTTTCCATCTTTTCGATAAGGTCATTTACCTCATACCCTCCTCTTTTATTGCCTTTGATGCTGAACTCCGAAAAGTCCTTCCTTACCTGCTCGGGTGTAACACCTGTTTCATTCGCAAGCGTGTATGAAAATACTTTTTCAACCCCCATCATCCTGAGCCTGACCAGACAGGCACGATAAAGAAATATTCTTTTCAGACTGTTCTTAATGACGTATTTTGTGATTTGTTTCACATCACTTTGGTTTTAATTACACCATTTTCAGAATTAATATTTTATTTTGGCAAAATAGGTTGGTAAATATATATCTGATTTTTAATACGTTATTGCCTTGTTGATTACCCTGTTACAAAAATAGCTATTATTTCATTGATTTATTATTACAATGATTATATTTTTAGATGTGAATCTTCTCACATAAATGCAATATCTGAGTATACAAAAAGACGGATGGGATAAGGCAATTGAAAAGATGCTTGTATCCTACACCATTTTCGCGACCATAAAGAATGACTTTGGTCTCGATTACGAAGTGGTGGATCCTGGAAATATCAGCAGAATCTCATACAACAAGGCAAAACCTGCGACACCTCTCAAAGCATTTTTCATGCCCGTGAGCGAGAATGTGACTGCAGTGAGATCTGCTGAAAAGCAAAGGATAATCCTCGGCGTGCCTAACTGCGATTTAAAAGCACTCAGGCTTCTTGATGAGATATACATTGACGGCGGGTTCGACGACATCTTTTATAAAAAAAGGCGTGAGAATACCCTGCTTATAGCTTCAGACTGCCTGGAGATACAGGAACATTGCCACTGTACATCGTACGGGTTCAATAATTACGCAACAGAAGATGCCGATCTGGCTGTAATTCAACATAACGATCTTATCCTTTTAAGAATAATAAGTGCCAGGGGAGATGATTTTATGAGACAATTTGCACTGGCAAAACCACTCGAAGACTCAGCGATCCTTACGGAAATGGAGGCCTTACGGAACAAGGCGGCTTCAATGCTGGCGGGTCACTCCCTTCCTGACTTTACATCAACCGGTGAAGCCGTTATTAAAGCAGGCGGAGAAATCTGGAAAAAATATTCAGAACATTGTGTTTCGTGTGGTGCATGCACAGCTGTCTGCCCCACCTGCTCATGTTTCCTGCTGATAGACAAACCGGGATTTGAAAAGGTAAAACATCTTGATGCCTGCCAGTATCCGGGTTTTGAAAGGGTTGCCGGAGGTGAGGATTCGCTCTTCGAATTACCTCACCGCTTCAGGAACAGGTACATGTGCAAATATTCGTGGAAATCCGTTAAGTTCAGTTCTGTGGCATGTACCGGTTGCGGAAGATGTATAGAAGCATGTATCGGAAAAATAAACAAGAATGAACTGTTTCTTGAATTGGCAAAATGACTTTTATGCTGAATTCGAAGAACATATATAAGCCGATCAGGGCGGAACTCACGGATGTCATCGAGGAATCGCCCCTGATCAAGACATTCGTGCTGATCCCGCAGGAAGATTTTTCCTTTGGGACGGGCCAGTTCATCGAACTATCTGTCGACGGAATAGGTGAAGCCCCGTTCACCCCATCTTCCTCACCTCATGTAACTGAAAAGATTGAGGTGACAGTAATGAAAACCGGCTATGTAACCGAATATATGCACAACCTCCGGCCGGGTGTTCTCATGGGTATCAGGGGTCCGTATGGCAGAGGTTATCCGGTCGAAAAGTTTTTCGGGAAAGAGGTACTCATCCTGGGAGGCGGATGCGGCCTTGCCCCGATAAGGTCGCTGCTTTATGCCCTCGAACACGTAAAGGACAGGCTTGAGAAGGTGACACTTTGCTATGGGTCCAAAACCCCTTCGGATTGTATCTACAAGCCTCTCTTCAACAGGCTCAATGCTATTGAAAAATTTGAGGCCCACAGGACCGTTGACAGAAATGACGGAACCTGGGACGGTCCTGTCGGAGTTGTTACCACGCTGCTCGACAAGATCCGGATAAATCTGGATAATACTGTTGCAGTTGTTTGCGGACCACCGATCATGATGAAATTCGGTACCATCCGTCTGATTGAAATGGGATTCAGTGATGACCAGATCTACCTCTCGATGGAAAAGAACATGTCGTGCGGCCTCGGAAAGTGCGGGCACTGCATGATGGGGGAATTTTTTGTATGCAAGGACGGGCCGGTATTTACATATGAGGAGTTAAAGGATAACCCGGATATCTGGAAATAATAACCCCGAGAATCAAATGCAGCTCTAAACTCAGTTCAAATGGCCAGGAAGTTGCTTATAGACATGATAAAACTCCGTTCAGCCTTAAGTGCTGATCCGGAAATACCTCTTCCCGAGGGTTATTTCAGCCGTCATGGATCACAGGGACTTAAGAGCATCAGGGAGCTTGCCACATTCAGGTTCGCCTGCAGGAAATGTGAGGATGCACCGTGTATTGGCGTTTGTCCGGCCGATGCCCTTGAAAAGGATCCCGAAGGACTTATCGACAGGCATACCAACCTGTGCATTGCCTGCAAATCGTGTGTGACTATCTGTCCGTTCGGGACAATGATGACTGATTTTTTCACTCATCACAGGAACAAGGACCTTTTTTACGATCTGAATGACGAGAAGGAGCTTGAGCTGTTTGTTCAGGCTTGCCCCCGCGATACCGTTTCGTTTACCGATTCAGGTGAGCAGCCTGAAAAGAATATCTACAGGCTTAACGACAGGGTACTCGTCAGGGAATATTTATATTCTGAAAAACAATAACAAGCTTATGGCAGTAAACCTCTTTTATTTTCTTGTCTTCCCGGGGCTTCTCTTTGCAGGGGTCAGCGGCGCCCTGCTATCATGGTTTGACAGGAAGATTACCGCCAGGGTCCAGTTCAGGAAAGGGCCACCGCTTCTTCAGCCGTTTTACGATTTTTTCAAACTTTTGCTTGTAAAGGAAACTATCCTTCCGAAAAAAGGTTCTCCGCTGCTGTTCCTGTCAGCGCCGGTCTTTTCAGTTTTTGGGGCCACAATGGCAGGGGTTTTCATTCTCCTTCCCCTTTTCAACATAACAACGGGGTTCAGGGGAGACCTGATCGTGATCTTCTATCTTCTGACAATACCATCCTTTTCATACATAGCAGGCGCGCTTGCATCCGGAAACCCTCTGGCTGCAGTTGGCGGGTCACGCGAAATGAAGCTGATACTCTCCTATGAACTGACTTTTCTTCTGTTCATCGCCGCAATTATAATGAAATCGGGTCAGCAATTCGACCTCTACAGTATCATTCAGACCCAGAAAGCAGGGTCACCATTCATAGGGAGCATATCAGGAGTATTGCTGTTTATTGTCGGAGTATTCTGCGTCCAGGCAAAGCTCGCGCTCGTTCCCTTCGATATGGCTGAAGCAGAAGCCGAAATAACCGAAGGCATCTACATCGAATATTCGGGAGCTGCATACGCGATGATCAAGCTGACAAAGCACATAATGCTGTTTATATTGCCGTCGCTGCTTATTGCCCTGCTGATGAGCGGTTTCAGGCTCGATGGTGTTCATATACTCTGGTCGGTCCTGAAGGTAGTGGCAGTTGTACTGCTCCTTACCCTGATAAGAAATACAAATCCAAGAATAAAGATCAGGCAGGCAATGAATTTCTTCCTTGTCTGGATGAACCTGCTTGCCGTAATTGCAATTGTTTTGATAGCCTTTGGTTACTAAATAGTTTTGATCGTGGGATTTAAGAGTTATTGTTTCAAGAAATCACTGTGGGTCTTTCATTTCGGAGGAGCTTCATGCAATAATTGTGATATTGAGATCCTCGACTGCCTGACACCAAGGCATGACCTGGAACGTTTCGGAATACTTCTGGTCGGCAGCATCAGGCATGCTGACGTGTTGCTGGTGAACGGTTCAATTAATTTACACGACAGGGAACGACTGATCGAAATATACAAACAGGCTCCTAAACCGATACTTGTTGTGGCAATAGGGGCATGCGGATGCACCGGAGGGTTCTTTACTGAGAGTATCACCTTTGCCGGACCGGTCGATAAAGTGATCCCGGTTGATGCATATATTCCGGGGTGCCCGCCCAAACCGGAAGCAATAATTGCCGGGATCGTGAAGCTGGTGCAGAAATCATGAAGGTAAGATAAAAGTTGAGGAGTAAAGCGACGAAATCCCGCAAGGCGGGGACAAAAGACAAAAGACAAAAAGAAAAAGATAAAAGTTGAAGAAGAAGAAGGAGAAACTGAAAGGGGATGGAAATGGGAAATGTGGCAATTATTGAGGAATTAAAAAAAGAATTCGGATCCGACATTCTGGAGACGGCTGAAAGGAATCCAAGGCGGGCTGCGATCACTGTAAAGCCTGCTTCAATAACCAGGCTGGCCAGCTATCTGTACAAAACTGCCGGTTTCAGGTTTATCATTGCATCGGCGCTCCATACAAAAAGAGGATTCGAGATACATTACCATTTCAGCCGGGATTCAGAGGGACTTGTACTGAACCTTCATGTAGTACTTGACAGGGAAAATCCTGAAATTGAATCACTCTCGAATATGTTCAATGCTTCAAACTGGATTGAAAGGGAAATGCACGAGCTTTTTGGGATCAATTTCCTTAACCATCCCAATCAGGAAAAGCTCATTTCGGAAGGAAACTGGGCTGAAGGGGTATATCCGTACCGCAAGGTGTTCAAATCGACAGGGGAGGAAGTGAAATGAGCAGGAAGACACTTATTCCTATCGGGCCTTACCATCCGCTTCAGGAAGAACCTGAATTATTCAAGCTTTACTGCGACGGTGAAATAGTAAGGGATATCCAGTGGGTTACCGGATATAATCACAGGAGCATCGAAAAGTTAAGTGAATCAAAAACCTATGAGCAGGTTTTCTTCCTTGTAGAAAGGATCTGCGGCATCTGCTCAACTTCGCATCCTTTTGCGTTTGCAAACGCAGTCGAGGAGATTGCGGGCATTGAGGTGACTGACAGGGCAAAATACATACGCACCATAATTGCAGAGCTTGAACGCATACACAGCCATCTGTTGTGGGTCGGGCTTGCAGGCCATTTCCTCGGATACAACACTGTGTTCATGTGGGCATGGAAATACCGTGAACCTGTTCTTGACCTCTTCGAGATGATAACAGGGAACAGGAACAGTTACGCCATGTTCAAGGTCGGTGGTGTCAGGCGCGATATTGTAAATTCCCAGATAGCCGGCATAAGAAAGGTACTCGGAGATGTAAAGAAGAAAACGGATCTGCTCACCGGTGCCGTCATGGATGATCCTGTGATCCATGCCAGAACAAAGGGCGTGGGCATCCTGACAAAACAGGATGTTATGGATTACGGAGCTGTCGGGCCAACAGCCAGGGCTTCCGGGGTTGATATCGATGTTCGCAGGGACGATCCTTACGCTGCCTATCCGCTGGTAAGCTGGAAAGTAATCACAGCACAGGCCGGCGATGTATTTGCAAAAGCTGAAGTAAGGTTGCTCGAGATGTATGAATCAATCTCAATAATATTGCAATGTCTCGACAGGCTTGAGAAAGAGAAAGAAGGTGAGATTGAGGTCAAAGTCAAGGAAATACCCGAGGGAACAGGCAACGGCCGCGCGGAAGCTCCGAGAGGCGAGGTCTTTCATTTTGTGGTCTCCGACGGATCTAATTCACCGGCCCGTCATAAAATAAGGGCACCAAGCTATGTGAATATTGCCACCTTCAAAAAATCGTGCATCGGGCAGACAATTGCCGATGCGACAATTACCCTTGCTAGTGTCGATCCCTGCTACTGCTGTACCGAACGAATGGCTGTAGCCTATGACTCCAAAACAGGCGAAAAGCTGATGGATGCCAGTGAGCTGATAAGTAAATCAATATCAGCGACGAATAAACTGAGAAATGAACTTCCGGGAAAAATATGAATGAAATTCTGGCCATAATATTTCTGCCTATCGCTGCCGGACTGCTGCTATTCTTCATTCCGGAAAAGTTCAGGACGGCCAAAGGGATACTGGCGCTGATAATAAGCATTATCGCAGGGTACATTTCAGTTATAATGTACAGGCCCGGTTTCGAGCCGGGAACTGTTGCCGGGTTTTCAAAGGGCACACCTTTATATATATTCGGAATTGAGGTTCTGAAGGACGTGGGCAGATATGCCCTGTTTGTTACCGATAATCTGAGCAAGTTAATACTTGTTTTCATCAGTCTATTTATTGTCCTTGTTCTGGTTTACTCGCTCACCTATGCAAGGAATGGACAGGGGAAGAACTCCTTTGCCTATTTCCTGATAACAGCCGGATGTTCGTACGGAGTGGCACTCTCAGACAATCTTCTGCTTTTTCTGACTTTCTGGGGAATACTCGGGATGACCCTGTACAAGCTCATCCCCGGCAAAGATGAAGAAAGCTCCGCTGCTGCAAAAAAGACCCTTATACTGATCGGGGCTTCGGATACAATAATGGTGATCGGAATTGCTATCGTCTGGAAACTTGCCGGCACGCTGAACATGTCGCAGATAACGCTTTCAGCCAATAACCCACTGACAATAACCGCTTTTCTCGCACTGCTGGTCGGGAGTTTTACAAAAGCCGGAGCTTTCCCATTCCACACATGGGTGCCCGATTATGCAAAAAATGCACCCGCATCATCTTCAGCCCTCCTTCCGGCATCGCTTGACAAGCTTCTCGGAATATATTTCCTTGCAAGGATAACTCAGTTCATTGTTCTTAACGATGGTCTCAGGATTCTCATGCTGTCAGTCGGGGTAATCACTATAATCACGGCAGTGATGATGGCACTTACACAGCATGACTACAAGCGTCTTCTTGGTTTCCATGCTGTATCGCAGGTTGGATACATGATTATCGGATTCAGCCTGGGTTCAGTAATTGGTTTTGCTGCAGGCCTTTTCCACATGCTTAATAATGCTCTTTACAAGAGCGGACTTTTCCTATCCTCGGGCTGTGTTGAGTACCGGACAGGGAAAAGCAGTCTGGACGATCTGGGTGGGCTCTCAAAAGCCATGCCTGTAACGTTCATTGCGTCGCTCATTTTTGCTGTTTCAATTTCCGGAATACCACCCTTCAACGGGTTTGCATCCAAATGGATGATCTATCAGAGCATTATCGATTTCGGAGCCGGTTCGGGCCTCGCAAATAAGATGTGGATCGTCTGGCTCGGATTTGCAGTTGCCGGTTCGGCTCTTACCCTTGCAAGTTTCATTAAGCTCATTGGCGGAATTTTTCTGGGCAGGCAAAGGAAGGAGTTCGAATCGGTCAGGGAAGTACCTGTACTGATGTGGCTGCCCGTTGCTGTTCTTGCCGTGTTCTGTGTGGTGTTCGGCATTTTTGCAACAAACATAGTGGTGCCGCGGCTTCTCATGCCCGTATCGGGAGGATTTGAGTTTTCCGGCCTCTGGAATTCCGGTCTGGTTTCGCTCATGGTACTTGTCTCTATCGCCCTGGGGATCATTGTTTATCTTGCAACCGGTACCAGGAAACTCAGGACAGAAGACAGCTTCATTGGCGGAGAAAAGATACAGGATGAAACCGGGTATCCGACACCTGAATTTTATAAAACCCTTACAGAGATCGGATTTTTTTCGTGGATGTACAGGAAAGCTGAGAAGAAATGGTTTGATATTTATGATCAGTCAAAAAGTTTTGTCCTTTGGCTCAGTCACCAGTTCAGCGATGCACATACCGGGATATTGCCGGTATATGTTCTCTGGGCTTTTGCCGGGCTGATCATTATGCTGCTCATCATGATTTAAACAACGAAAACAAATGGAACTTGCTATTTCCATAATAACAGTGATGATGATCCTTGGGGCCCTGTATGCCATACACGCCAGGGATCTTTTGTCGGCTGTGATAACCTGCGGGATAGTCGGATACGGGCTTGTGATCTGTTTCCTCCTCCTTAAGGCTCCCGATCTTGCGATCGTACAGATTGTTGTGGAATCAATTTCACTGATTATCATGGTTGCTGTTGTGCTTGACAGCTCAAGGCAGGAAGCTTATCCAAAGCTCGATGTCCGGGGATATCTTTCTGCCGCGACAGCTATTCTGTTTATAGTGGTACTGTTTTATTTCTTCAGGGAAGCATCGGCTTCGCTCGATGTTTTCGGAAAAAGCACCCTCAGGATGGCAAGCCCGTATATTGAAGGTGCAACAGAGAGGACAGGGAGTGCAAATCTGGTGACAGGCGTTGTATTTGATTTCCGGGGTTACGATACGCTGGGTGAGGCCACGGTCCTTGTAACGGCAGTCATGGGCGTTCTGACCATCCTCAGGATCAGGGGGAAAGTTTAAAAATCAAAGACTGGAGAAGCAAAATGGAAAAAAGAGATATTTCAACAGTTAAACAGATGCCCGGATGAAAGGGATGACAGTCATAGTAAAGAAGACAACACAGCTTATTGCCGGCCTGGTGTTCCTTTACGGTATATATGTAATAGTTCATGGCCATCTGACGCCCGGTGGAGGTTTTGCTGGAGGTGTTTTAATGGCAGGGGCATTCATATTCCTTATCCTTGCATTCGGAAGTGATTTCATAAATCTCACTAAAGAAGAATCAGGGTCGACGCTTTATGAAAACTTAGCAACGCTCATCTTTGTCTTCATTGCGGTTTCGGGGCTCTTTTTCGGCGCAAAGGTATTCTTCGGTAACTGGCTCCCGAAAGGGATAGCAGGCGAACTAGTCAGTGCAGGCACATTGCCGCTGTACAATATTTTTGTCGGGATTGAGGTAGCCTCATCAATACTTACGATTTTCCTTGCATTGGTAATTTTCAAAGAAGAAGTAGCAGAATGATTACATACTGGCTCTGTTTCATATTATTCCTTGTAGGCCTTTACGGGGTGGTTACGAGAAGAAACCTGATCAAGATCGCTATTTCCCTGTCAATCATGGAATTCAGTACATTCCTGTTTTTTGCCCTTATAGGATACATCGAGGGAGGGGTCGCTCCTATAGTTGATCCTGAGGATCCTTTAAAAACCTATGTTGATCCGTTGCCACAAGCACTGGTGCTTACCGCCATCGTCATCGGCCTTGCTACAACTGCGATGCTTATGGCAGTCATTATCAGGCTCTACAGAAAATACGGGACATTCGATATCAGAGAAATAAAAAATTTAAGAGGATAATCCATGAACCCGCTGATACCACTTTTTGTTGTCACCCCGCTTGCAGGAGCTTTCCTTATAATGATCGTGGGAAGGTTCATCAAAGGAATTGACAGATACCTCGCTGTTCTGGTGCTTGGGGTGCTGGTTGTTTTCAGCATATTCGCCATCATCACCACAGGTCAGAATCTGTCGGTCTACAAGGTCGGGGGCTGGGAACCTGTCAATAATATCCCGATAGGCATTTATATGGTCATGGACGGGTTTGCAGCAATTGCAGTATGTATAATTAATATTATCGGGTTCCTGTCGGCATTTTATTCAATCTCTTATATTAAGAGATTTACTTCGCCGAATCTGTTCTACGCCCTGTTCTGCCTGATGGTCGCCGGTATGAATGGAGTAGTGTTAAGCGGAGACCTGTTCAACATCTTCGTTTTCCTTGAGATCTCAGTGATATCATCATATGCCCTCGTTGCCTTCGGAGTTGAAAAAAATGAACTTGAGGCTTCGTTCAAATACCAGGTTCTGGGAGGACTTGCATCATTCCTGATCCTGTTTGGGATCGGATTCATATACTGGAAGGCCAAGACCCTGAATATTGCTGATATCAGGGAAGTCTTGAGCAAAGGCCACGATTATACATTCTATCTTTTCGCACAGCTTCTGATCTTAAGCGGGTTTGGTCTGAAAGCCGCAATAATCCCCTTTCATGCGTGGCTCCCTGATGCTCACTCCTCAGCCCCCTCACCTATTTCGGCAATGCTTTCCGGTGTTCTGATAAAAGCTGTTGGTATATACGTTATTATAAGGCTTTTCTTCAACATGTTTGAAATAACAAGCGGAATGGCAATACTGATAACAACTCTTGGGACTCTCTCGATGGTTGTCGGGGTTTTCCTGGCTATCGGTCAGTGGGATATAAAAAGGTTACTGGCTTATCACAGCATAAGCCAGATGGGATATGTTGTAATGTCGGTCGGGATCGGTATGATACTGATTGCACGTGGCACGAAGCCTGAGATTGCAGCCCTGGCTATTGCAGGCGGACTTTTCCATCTCATAAACCATGCTGCATTCAAAGGGCTTCTTTTCCTTAATGCCGGGGCTATTGAATACACCATTGGAACACGCGATCTCAACAAGATGGGTGGGCTGGCTAAAGTCATGCCTGCAACCTCGGCGACCTCCTTTGTGGCATCGATGTCAATTTCGGGAATACCGCCTTTCAACGGATTCTTCAGCAAACTGATAATCATCATTGCTGCCGTTATGGGCCGGTTTTATCTTCTTGCGCTTCTGGCAGTGATTGTCAGCATCATAACACTTGCATCATTCCTTAAGTTCCAGAGGTATGCTTTTTACAATAAATCTGACAGGACCGAGAAAATGAAGATCAGGGAGGTACCATTCCCCATGGTTTTCAGCATGGTGGTCCTCAGTATTTTGTGTGTCCTGCTGAGCCTCCTGGCCATTCCGGCGATAAGGGATGCTGTGCTTACGCCTGCTATTGATGTTCTGACCAATCCGGCAAAGTATTCAACAATATTAACAGGAGTATAAAAATGAGGTACTTAACTGTATTTATACTTTCACTCGTTTTCTGGTTCCTGCTCACTTTTGAGTTCACTCTCGCCAACCTTATTGTGGGAGCAGTTGCTGCGCTCATAACCTCTCTTGTTTTTACAAGGTTTTTTATTAACAATGTATACAAGCTTGTCCAGCCCCACAGGTACTTCTGGTTCATTGTCTACCTTGTAGTATTTATCCGGGAATGCATTAAAGCCAACCTCGATGTTGCTTACAGGGTCCTTCATCCTGCCATGCCGATCAGACCGGGGATCGTAAAAGTCAGGACCACATTGAAATCGGATCTTGCAAGGACACTGCTGGCAAATTCAATTACAATGACCCCCGGAACAATTTCGGTGGATATTGTCGGTGATTTCCTCTACGTTCACTGGATATATATCAGGTCGGACGACCCGGAAGTTTATACGGGAATGATTACAGGTGCATTTGAAAAGTATATTAAAAGAATTATAGAATGAGCCAATACCTGAATATATTATTATATGTACAGATAGGGCTG
>JBAVOD010000496.1:0-9187 GCA_049691735.1 Bacteroidales bacterium | reverse complement strand
GATTTCCTGATACTGGTTGCCATCTCAATAATAATTGCCACTCCGGTTGCATTCTTCCTCATGACCAACTGGCTTAAGAACTATGTTTACAGGACTGATGTCAGCGCGGGATTGTTGCTTGGGGCAGCTTTAATCACAATTGTAATTACTTTTATAACAGTAAGTTACAAATCATACCAGGCGGCAGTTATGAATCCTGCAAATTCATTGAAGACTGAATAGCGCGAGCTCTTAATGCAAAGGGGCTTCAATCAATCTTTTTAACAAAGGTTAGAGAATCATCGACCTGACAGTGCAGCACGAAGGAATTTTTTATGTCTTTCTGGTAATGCAACAAATAATCTAACCGATAAGAGATGGTGAAAAATTTTCTTTTAAGCATGATCAGGAAGATCAGGAAACAGCCGGGTTATATACTTCTTAATGTGGGCGGCCTTACTGTCGGACTTGTAAGTTTCTTCTTTATAGCTCTTTATGTTATACATGAACTAAGTTATGACAGATTCCATAAGAATTATGAGAATATCTACAGGATCAAAATTGTCGGAAGGCTGGCCGGAGGTGTCCTCGATCAGGCGGTGAGCTCAGCTCCAATGGCGCAGACTATTCTGCGGGATTATCCGGAGGTTTTGCAGGTTACCAGGGCAAGAAGGCTGGGTGACTGGCTCGTAAAGTCCGGAGACAAAAAATTCAACGAGGGTGGTGTACTGTTTGCCGACTCAACATTCTTTGATGTCCTTGATTTCAGGCTTTTAAAAGGCGATGCAAAAACAGCACTTGTACGTCCTAAATCGGTAGTGCTCAGTGAGGAATATGCAAAAAAGTACTTCGGCGATCAGGACCCGATGGACCAGCGCCTCAGGTTTGAATCGGATACCAACCTGTTTACCGTGACAGGAGTTGTCGAAGATGTACCTGACGTTTCGCACATCAAGTTTGATATGGTGGCATCAATTTCAACCTACCCGGGAATGGGGAATAATCCGTTCTGGCTCAGCAATAATTTCTACACCTACATCCTTGTCAGGGATGGCACTGACCAGGCTAAGCTCCAGGAAAAGTTCCTGGATATGATAATGAAATACGTCGGGCCGCAGTTGAAGGAGATCACGGGACAGACAATTGACGACTTCAGGAATGCCGGAAACGAATTCCGCTTCGTTCTTGAGCCATTGAAAGATCTCCATCTGAAAGGCGCGACGCAATATAATCTCGAGCCGCCCGGTTCCTCCACGACTGTATACATTTTCATAGTAATCGGCATCCTGATACTGGTTGTGGCGGTGATCAACTATATCAATCTTGCGACGGCCCGGTCGGCAGCCCGTGCGAAGGAGATCGGGGTGAGGAAAGTATCGGGTGCAGGCAGGACCGGACTCATGGTTCAGTTCCTTGCCGAATCGCTGGCAACGACGGTGGTTGCAGCCCTTATAGCCCTGCTCCTTACGTACATCCTGGGCCCGGCTTTCAATCAGCTGACGGGTATGAAAGTATCCCTGAGCCTTATTAACAATCTTCCGGGAATAGCATCCGTCATAATCCTGGTGATATTTATCGGAATTGCATCAGGTCTGTATCCGGCATTCGTGCTGGCGTCATACAATCCTGCCGAGGTCCTGAAAGGGACACTCAGCCCCGGATCAATGTCAAAGAGGCTGAGGTGGCTGCTTGTTGTTTTTCAGTTTACAGTCTCAATCGTAATAATAATAGGATCGATCATTGTATACAGCCAGCTGAATTTCGTAACACGGAAAGATATAGGCTTTGATAAGGAGAACCTCCTGATAATAAGGAGGGTTGATGCTTTCTGGCAGCAAATGGAAGCGTTCAGGAGCCGGGTGCTTGAAATTCCGGGTGTTGTAAGTGCCGGATTTGCGAGATCGGTGCCGGGAACAGATTTCAACAACAATGCCTTCTTTAACGACAACGACCCTGAAAAGAATACATATCTCATAAACCAGACCGCGGTAAGCCTTGATTTTCCTCAGGTACTGGGAGTAAGGCTTGCCGAAGGCAGGTTCTTTTCGAAGGAATTCGGTACCGATTCTGCTGCAATACTTATCAATGAAGCCACGGTTAAAGAGTTGGGGCTGAAAGACCCTGTCGGGAAATATATTCTCCAGCCGACGGGACCCGGCCAGTGGCAGAGGCTACAGGTTGTCGGTGTTATGCGTGATTTTAATATTGCATCGTTCCATAAGGCAATTCCTCCGGTATGTTTCACTGTCAGCACCGGTGGCGGTGGCGATATGTTCGGCGCCATCAGGATCTCGGGAAAGGATGTTACCGGAATTATAAGGGAGATAGGGAAAGTATGGCAGGAATTCACAAGGGATATGCCTTTCCAGTATGATTTCTTCACCGACAGGTGGAATAACCTGTATGCTGCTGAAATGAAAACAGGGAAGTTGTTCCTGATATTCTCATTCCTGGCTGTGTTCATTGCCTGCATGGGACTGATAGGTCTTATAACCTACATCACCAACAAGAGGACCAGAGAGATAGGAATAAGGAAGAGTTACGGAGCATCGAACCGTGTTGTGCTGGCACTTCTGTCAAAAGAGGTTGTTTATCTGATCATCTTATCCTCGGTTGCGGCATATCCCGTCGCATTTTTCGGATCACGCCTCTGGCTCGAAGGATTCGCAAGCAGGGTGTCGGTCAGCCCTCTGGTGTACATGCTTGCAACCGTTGTTACCCTTGCTGTTGGCTGGATATCAATCAGCTACCAGACAATCAAAGCAGCAAACTATAATCCTGCCTCGGCTCTCAGATTGGAATAGGGTGCAAGGTGCGGGCTTCGCCAGCTGTAGCTTTAGCGAAAGCTGGGTGCGTGGGAAACCAGGTGCTGGTTGCGAGGTTCTTTTGATACAGCTCCGGGATTTAGTTGTAAATTTGGGCAAAATAACAGTGATGAGGATTGATATTCTTACTGTATTGCCTGAATTGCTCGAAGGCCCCCTTAACCATTCAATAGTGAACAGGGCAAAGGAAAGGGGCCTTGTTGAGATCAATGTAATAAACCTGAGGGACTTTACCAGGGACAGGTACAGAACAGTCGACGATTATGCATTTGGCGGGGGAGCCGGCATGGTGATGATGATCGAACCGGTTTACATGGCAATTGAAAAGCTTAAATCCGAACGGGAGTACGATGAGATCATCTACACCTCTCCCGACGGAGAAAAATTCGACCAGAGGATTGCAAACCGGCTGTCGCTCCTGAATAACATAATTATACTTGCTGGCCACTATAAGGGGGTTGACCATAGGATAAGGGATTACCTGATCACAAGGGAAATATCTGTCGGCGATTATGTCCTTACCGGAGGCGAACTGCCGGCAGCAATTATTACTGATGCTGTTGTAAGATTGGTACCGGGGGCAATGTCGGATGAACAGTCGGCGCTGTCAGATTCGTTCCAGGACGATTTGCTTGCACCGCCGGTCTATACCAGGCCTGCCGAATTCAATGGCTGGAGAGTGCCCGATATCCTGCTGTCGGGGAACACAGGTGAAATTGATAAATGGAGACACGAACAGTCCATTGAGCGCACAAAAAAGCTCAGACCCGATCTGTATAATGACTGATCGCGGGAGAACTCCGGTCTGAGATGCTCCTGTCGGTATCTTCTCCGCCACACGGTGATTTAAAGCGCCTCTGTTTTGGCTTTTGTTTTGAAAAGACAAAAAGCTTTAGTAAACTTGTATCCTGTTTTTTTAACTAAATCATATCTAATTAATTATCAACAAGATGAAGACACAGGATTACATTGACCGGGAAGACCTGTATGGAGCACACAACTACCATCCGCTTCCCGTAGTTCTTGACAGAGGAGAAGGACCGTTCGTATGGGATGTAGAAGGAAAGAGGTATTTCGATTTCCTTTCAGCTTATTCAGCAGTGAATCAGGGTCACTGCCATCCCAGGATCATTAAGGCGCTTAATGACCAGGCACGAAGGCTCACTCTTACTTCAAGGGCATTTTATAATTCTGTGCTCGGTGAATACGAGGAGTATGTCACCAGATATTTCGGTTATGATAAGGTTCTGCCCATGAATTCCGGCGCAGAAGCTGATGAAACTGCTTTGAAGCTTTGCAGGAAGTGGGCATACAAAAAGAAAGGGATAAAGGAAAACAATGCCAAGATCATTGCCTGTGCCGGCAATTTTCACGGAAGGACGATCACAATAATTTCAATGTCGACCGATCCTGAGGCAAGGAATCACTACGGACCCTTCACGCCCGGATTCATTATAATTCCGTACAACGATATCAATGCTCTTGAGGAAGCACTGAAGGATCCTGATGTTGCAGGATTCCTGGTCGAGCCCATCCAGGGAGAGGCAGGTGTATTCGTCCCCGATGAAGGATACCTCAAAAAATCATATGATCTGTGCAGGAAGCATAACGTACTTTTCATTGCCGATGAGGTGCAGACCGGCATTGGCCGCACAGGCAAGCTTCTTGCATGCGATCACGAAGGAGTGCGGCCTGATGTCCTTATCCTCGGCAAGGCACTTTCAGGCGGCATTATGCCTGTGTCGGCCGTTCTTGCCGATGACGACATCATGCTTACTATCCTGCCGGGTGAACACGGATCGACCTTCGGGGGAAATCCGCTTGCCGCAAAGGTTGCAATTGCAGCTTTGGAAGTTATTAAGGATGAGAAACTTGCTGAAAATGCTGAAAAACTCGGAAAAGTATTCAGGCAGGAGGTTAAAAGCATAAATTCAGAGATGATAGAGCTTGTCAGAGGCAAAGGCCTTCTCAATGCGATCGTCATCAGGCCGAAGAATGGGAAGAGTGCATGGGACGTCTGTCTGGCGATGATGGATAACGGCCTGATCGCAAAGCCTACTCATGAGCATATCATCCGGTTTGCGCCACCACTTGTGATTACCGAAAATCACATCAGGGAAGCTATCGGTATAATCAAGGATACTTTTAAATTGTTTGTATAGCTGATTGTTAAATAATT
The DNA here is from genome assembly GCA_049691735.1 of Bacteroidales bacterium. GTDB lineage: Bacteria > Bacteroidota > Bacteroidia > Bacteroidales > VadinHA17 > LD21. The sequence continues at coordinate 4,204 of JBAVOD010000496.1, read as the reverse complement.
AACGATTAATTTTCACTTCAGGTAAACCTGAATAATCTCTCATTATGAAGATCTTAAACTGGCTGAAGTCACATAAAACCATAATTCTGTCCTTATCAATGTGCCTTTTTGCTGCATGGGCATGCACAACCTTAGGCAGCCGTCAGGTTACCAGAGCCGAGCTTCAGGGGCATATTAAATACCTGGCCTCAGATTCCCTGAAAGGAAGAAGGACCGGTTCGGCAGGCGACAGTCTGGCTGCAACATATATCAGGCAGCAACTTGCATCAAACGGGCTCGTACCACTTTCGGGCGACGGTTTTCTCAGGTATGGCATTACTGACAAGGTGGTCAGGGGAGATGGCAATATTCTGAAATTCGATGGTAAAGAATTCTCACCTGATTCCGATTTTTTGCCTGTGTCGTTCAGCGGGAACGGTGAACTTGATGCAGAAGTGGTTTTCGGCGGCTACGGTTTGAATATCAGCAACGACAGCCTGAAGTGGAATGACTACGACGGGCTGGATGTAAAAGGCAAATGGGTCCTTATACTCAGGGGTGATCCTGAATCGGAAAAAACAGTCAGCGGATTTATCCCATTCAGCGGCGACAGGGATAAAGCCCTGCTGGCCAGGGACATGGGCGCAGCCGGCATACTGCTGGTCTCAGGCCCTGTATTTGATCCGACCGACAAGTTTGACGGGCTATCGGCATCTGATTATTCGGTCGATCTGCCCGTACTGCAGATCAGGCGCGAAGTTGCCGATCTCATTCTTAAAAAATCGGGAAAAACTGTTTCCGGCCTCGAGAGTGATTTTAACAAAACCCGGAAGCCCGGCGGATTCCGGACAGGCATGACTGTTTATGCCGGATCCGAAGTTATTAGGGAAAAATCAGGTACAAGAGATGTAATAATGTTACTTCCGGGTGAAGATCCGGAACTTAAGAACGAATATGTGATCATAGGTGCCCACTTCGACCATCTTGGCATGGGAGGACCCGGTTCATCGAGCAGGGCAGGTGATACCATTGCTGTTCACCATGGTGCCGATGACAATGCATCAGGAGTTGGTGAAATGCTTGAACTGGCTGAGGAATTTTCACTTACACCGGGAAGCCACTCAAGGAGCATCGTCTTTGCCGCTTTCTCAGGCGAGGAAGAAGGGTTGCTTGGATCAAAGTATTTTGCCGACAATTCCGGAATTGATCTTTCAAAAGTGAATCTCATGATAAACCTTGATATGATAGGAAGGCTCACCGATTCGACCTCCATGCAGATCGGGGGCGTAGGGACCGCAGAAGGGCTTAAGGATTTCGTATCATCCGCATGCGATACTGGACTGATAAAGATCGCCTTCACTGACGAAGGTTATGGTCCCTCGGATCATTCATCATTTTACGGCAAAAATATCCCTGTGCTGTTCTGGTCGACGGGAGCACATATCGATTATCACACCCCTTCTGATACCTGGGACAAGATCAATTACACGGGGATGATCAGGATTTCGGACCTGATTTTCAGTGTGGCCGAAAAAGCAGCCAATTCGCCTGACAGGCTTAAATTCAGGGAATCCGGTCCGAAAACAGAAGTAAGCAGGACTATCCGCAGGAGAGGTGTCACCCTCGGGATCATGCCTGATTTTGCAGGGAACGTAAAGAACGGGCTCAGAGCCGACCTGGTCACGCCAGGGAAACCTGCCGCCCTCGGAGGGATGAAGAAAGGCGACATAATTACATCGATAAACGGTAAAACAGTCAGGAACATACAGGATTACATGTTCAGGATGGGCCAGCTCAGTCATGGGCAAACCATCAGTGTCGAAGTGCTCAGGGGCGGGAAAAAAGAAGTTTTGCTGATACAATTATGATACTTTTGCGTCTAAGACATAAAATCAGGTAAGATGAAAAAGTTCGCTTTATGGTTCCTGGCATTCGTAATTACCATCGGAGCAGCTTATTACCAGAGAAAGACAGGGCCGACCTATCCGAAAAGGATCAGCGTGGTATTGAACGATTCAACATATGAACTGAATCTTATCCGCAGCCTCGATCTCAATGAGCGCCCTGAGGTCAAGCTGGGAATAACTGATACCACCATCAAGGCCAGACTTTACTATAAGCGCTTCAGAACAAACGATGATTATACGGAGAGCGATTTCAGGTACAAGGTTTATCCTGTGAATTCCCCCTTCATGAACAAAGTCCTAAAAATATATAGGGATAGCGGGTTTTTTGCAAGTGTCCCTCCTCAACCCCCTGCCGGCAAGATCCAATATTACATTCAACTGACTGATTCGAAAGGTACAAAAACCCTGGAGAAGGATGAACCTGTGGTGATCAGGTTCAAGGATTCGGTTCCTGCCTCAATACTCGTCCCGCATATACTCATAATGTTTATCGCAATGCTGTTTTCGACACTTGCCGGGCTGATGAGCGTGGTCAGATATCCCAGATACAAAATGTATGCAGTCTGGACGCTTCTCCTTCTTTTTGCAGGCGGTATGGTTCTGGGACCACTTGTGCAAAAATTTGCATTCGGTGATCTGTGGACAGGAGTGCCTTTCGGCTGGGACCTTACTGACAACAAAACACTTATCGCATTGATCTTCTGGATACTGGCAGTACTTATGAACAGAAAAAAGGAACGACCCGCCTATGTAATACTTGCATCGGTCGTACTGCTTCTGGTATATTCAATCCCTCACAGCATGTTCGGATCAGAGCTTAATTATGCATCCGGGCAGGTTACCCAGGGATTATTTCTGTTCTATTCGGCAGAAATATTTAAAAATTCTTAAATTAAGTGCAGCAATAAGAATTTACCCTCGTCTTTTGATTGGAAATTGAAAAGACAGTGGGTGCAGCAACGAAGATACAATCTAGTCTTTATGTAAAGATGGCGACTATCGAAGCGGCATTCAGGAATTTGCACCAGGATCTTGTTGATGGATGCAAGACAGGTGACCAGAAGGCACAGTTTCAGATCTACAAGTTGTACTACAAGGCGATGTATAACACAAGTCTGAGAATTGTAAACGACACAATGGAAGCCGAAGATATAATGCAGGAATCATTCCTGTCGGCCTTTGAAAAAATTGACACTTACTCGGGAACGGTGAGTTTTGGGGCCTGGCTCAAGAAAATCGTGATTAACCGCTCGCTCGACGCCCTGAGTAAAAAGAAAGCGATCTTTGAAGATATCGATTCACACGTAGGCATCAGGGATTACGCCCCGGAAGATCAGGTGAGGAAAGAAGAGGTGGATATCAGGGTTGAGGAAGTCAAGGAAGCTATTAACAAGCTTCCTGATGGCTACAGGATAATCCTATCGCTCTACCTTCTTGAAGGATACGACCATGATGAGATTGGAGAGATACTTTCGATATCAAGCAGTACATCGAGATCTCAGCTTTCAAGGGCAAAACAGAAACTTCTGGGGGAACTCAGGAATAACAGATAGAAAATTCAGGGAGATGAAAAGCATAGAAGACATAATCAGGAACAATAAGGACTTCTTCGACGAAGAGGAACCAATGGTGGGCCACCTGGAGCGCTTCAGCAGAAAGCTGGAAATGAGATTCGGTCGGCATACCACAATCAAGCGCAGCATTGTACCATATCTGCTGAAAGCAGCAGTTGTGACACTTCTTGTCACTCTGTCATCACTCTGGACGTGGGATCATTTCATCAGACCTGAAAGGAGCAGGATGACGCTTGGAGATGTATCCCCGCAATACAGGGAAGTCGAGAACTATTATGTTCACCAGGTCAACAGCATGGAAACCGAACTTCTTGATATTGATTTCAGGAATAATCCCGGACAGAAAGAAATGCTTCTCAGCGAAATGAAAAGCCTCGATTCGGTTTATGTTCAGCTTCAGAAGGAACTGAAAGCCAACCCCGATGACGACCGCATAATCAATGCAATGATCGAACATTATCAGACGAAGGTAGATATCATGACATATATACTAAGCCAGCTTAAAGCAATCAGGAACGATAAACAAAAAACTTCAGGGGATGATAACACGGGAATATAAATCGACAGTCCTTCTTATAACTTCTCTGTTTCTGCTTTCAGCTTCATCTTTTGCTCAGGAAGCAAGCAAGGAATTTCATAAGGAGTACACGGCAGGTCCGAATACAACCCTCGACATAAGCAACAAATATGGAGATGTGGTGGTCGAGACCTCCGACCAGAACCAGATCACTATCGACGTTAAGG
>JBAVOD010000495.1:0-2634 GCA_049691735.1 Bacteroidales bacterium | reverse complement strand
GTTTAAAGCATAACGTTCTGAATGCAAAGCTGCACCAGAGGGAAGCCGAAATTGTTGCTGAAGCAGGAAAATCAGGGACAGTCACTATTGCTACGAATATGGCAGGTAGGGGGACCGATATAAAACTGGCTCCGGAGGTGCGCAGTGCAGGAGGGCTTGCAATCATCGGTACCGAGCGCCATGAGTCGCGCCGTGTCGACCGCCAGCTCCGGGGACGTTCCGGACGGCAGGGTGACCCTGGTTCCTCACTGTTTTTCGTCTCACTCGAAGACGAGCTGATGAGGCTCTTCGGATCCGAAAGGATTGCAGGAATTATGGACAAGCTTGGCCTTAAGGAAGGTGAGATGATCCAGCATGCTATGATCACAAAGTCGATCGAGAGAGCCCAGAAGAAGGTGGAGGAGAACAACTTTGGGATACGTAAGCGACTGCTTGAATATGATGACGTTATGAATGCCCAGAGGGAAGTCATATATTCAAAAAGGCGTCACGCGCTTCTCGGCGAAAGGCTTTCGGTCGACGTTGCCAATATGATGTATGACGTTGTGGAATTTCTCGTCGATACCTATCACAAGGATGATGATTTTGAGGGCTTCGAATTTGACCTGATCCGCTCTTTTTCGACCGACTCTCCCGTGTCGAAGCAGGATTTTGCAAAATTGAACGCTGAGGAGGTCACCGGAAAAGTATATGCAAAAGTTCTTGATACTTATAAACGAAAAGTTGAGGCCATATCACAGCAGGCCTATCCTGTCCTTAAGGATGTATACGAAAGGATGTCGCACGTATATGAGAATGTGGTTGTTCCTATTTCTGATGGTGTGAGGGTGTTCCAGGTGGTCACCAATCTGAAGGCGACTGCCGAATCGGAAGGGAAGGAACTTGCGCGTGCTTATGAGAAAACTGTTGTGCTTGCCACAATTGACGAAGCATGGAAGGAGCACCTTCGTGAAATGGACGAGCTTAAACAGTCGGTCCAGAATGCGACATACGAACAGAAGGATCCCCTGCTCATATATAAATTCGAATCGTTCGAGATTTTCAAGACCATGATCACGAAGGTCAATAAGGATGTCGTGAACACCCTGATGAAAGGCCATATTCCGTCACAGGATCCTGACCAGGTGAAAGAGGCACAGCGCAAGCGCCAGGTCGATATGAGCAAGTTCCGGACATCAAAAAGCGATTATTCGCAGTATAGTTCCACCGGTGGCGGCGACAAGAATCAGAAGGCCGGTCCCGTAAAGGTTGAAAAGAAAGTCGGAAGAAATGATCCGTGCCCATGCGGAAGCGGGAAGAAATACAAAAACTGCCACGGAGCACCTCAGGCTGCACCGTTGAACGCCAGGGTCTGACGACCGGTCAGCTTTTGCTTAACTCCTCGATCGCCTTCTGGATACGGGCAAAGGCAGCTTTCCCCACAGGAACAAGTGGCAACCGCACATAATTCTGGCTAAGCTTCATGACACTCAGCATCGCTTTGATGCCTGAAGGATTGCCGTCGGCAAATAATAATTCAGTCATTTCAAGAAAACGGAACTGTATTTCCCTGGCCGATTTGAAATTGTGTTTAAGCGCATGGCCGACAAGCTCTGTACACTGGGACGGGAAAGCATTTGCAAGGACCGAAATAACACCTGAACCTCCGCAGGCAGTGATCGGGACCGTAAGCATGTCATCACCGGAAATAACATCAAAATTTTCAGGTTTTCCCTTGATGATCTTCATTATCTGCGTCATGTCGCCCGATACTTCCTTAATCCCCGCAATGTTCTCGCATTCATGGGCAAGTGACAGGCATGTGTCGGCTGAAATATTGCATGAGGTCCTTCCGGGGACATTGTACATTATCACAGGAAGCGGACTGAAGGTGGCTATAGACTTAAAGTGCTCGAAAAGGCCCCTTTGCGACGGCTTGTTATAGTAGGGGGCAACCGAAAGTATCCCGTCGATCCCTGTCAGATTTGTGTGCCTGATGGTATTGATAACTTCCTGGGTATTGTTTCCTCCGATTCCGGCTACAACCGGCACCCTCCCGGCTACTGATTCCAGGACATAGGATATGACTGCCCGCTTTTCATCATGGGTCAGGGTCGCTGATTCGCCGGTTGTACCAAGGACAACAATATAATTGATCCCTCCTTTTACAACATGATCAATGACACGGCCAAGTGATGCGAAATCAATGCTTGAATCATTTTTGAACGGGGTAACTATGGCTACTCCGGCACCTTTGAATCGTTTCATTTCTTAAATGTTAGACAGCTTCTTTTGCTGATTCAGAATTAATCATAGATAGGTAATGAACAGCCTGCTCGAGATAGTTATCAAGGTTAACAGGCATTCTCATGGAAATCATAAGGTCGAATGGTGAGGATTCAGGCTTTGAATCTGCAATACCGACCTTTAACCCTGCGTGTGAAAGGGTAGTTGCATAAACAAGAGGGAAGGCCTTCCCGAAGTTTATGTCTATCAGAACATCAAAACTGGTTGAAATGAAGTTATCGGCTTCATGCCCAACCGGCCTGAAAAAGAAATCAATCTCCTGCATTTTCAGACAGGTCAGAAATCTTATTGCTGTATACTGGTTTGGCAGCGCTTTACCCGGGAAATACCCGAATACCGAGACGTTTA